>DATCBX010000201.1:0-14038 GCA_036511635.1 Acidimicrobiales bacterium
CCCGATTCGCATCGAGGTCACCACCAATGGCGTGTCGAATGTGCTCTGGTCGCTACTCGCCGTGCAAGCAACCTCCGTGGATCAGCCGTTGCTCGTGAACTACGTCGAGACCATGGACCCCTCATCGTGGTTGCACGCCAAGCGTTCGATACAGGTTCTCGACACCATTGGACACCATCCGATGTCGTCGATGACCCTGAGTGCGGACTACCGCACACTGGACACGGCCGCCCAGACCGGGACCGGCAACGCACTGTTTCGCGCGGCACTCAACACAGCGCTCGCGAGCCCTCTGCATCAGGCAATAGACGCTCCCCCGGCGAACATCGACTTTGCGGCACTCGCCCAACACGGTCTCGCTGACGAAGTCGGCCACCAACTCAATCTTTCGTCCACGCTCTTGAAGGACCTCACCGGTCGATACGTCGACGGTCCGGTCTTGCTGACGGGCGCACCGTCGGTCGCCAGTCTGAAGGCTCTGCACCACGCCGGCGTCAGCGACGTCGTTCTGCCAGAGAGTGACGTGACCGTCCCTCCTTCAACGACGCTCAACTGGGGCGCACCATTCAACGTCGTCGGCGCCCGCCCGGTCACGGTCCTGAGCTCGGACAGTGAGTTGTCCACGCTCGTTCAAGACTCGTCCATCAGTCCTGGGCGACGCGCGGCGTTGACACTCGGGACACTCGCCTTCTTGCACTTCGAGGCTCCCAACGCCGCGTCGTTGCGCACCGTCGTGATCTTGGCGCCCGTCGCTCAGACCTCGGTCAAGTTCTTGAATGACGTCTTACACGGCTTCGCAGCCAACCCCTTCGTCACCCTCGCGACCCTCGCTCCCTCATTCAACGCCACTCTGGTCGGCACGAACGGGGCGCCCGCAGCTCGCGCGCTCGTGGCGCCTCCGACGTCGAACTGGTCGTCGCACAACGTGAGTTCGCTCAGCACGCTCGTCGATTACGTCACCGCGTTCTCCCAAGCGGTCAAGTCAAGCAACCTGGGCAACGACCTCGAGGTCGCCACCGAAGCGTCGGAGATCACTGGCAACCCGAGCGCTCGACAGGCCGCCATTAATGCCACCGCGAACGCGCTGCACGGACAACTCGCAAACTTTCGGGTCGATCCGAGCACCATCACACTGGCTGGCCCCGGCACGTCCATTCCCATCACCTTGTTCAGTCACGCCAACTACACGGTCGTGGCGAACATACATCTCCTCACCGACCAGATCACGTTCCCCAAGGGCGACAACGTGCCAATAAAGATGGACTCGCCCACCAAATCAGTCCGGGTCGCCACGTCGGGTCACACCGGGAGCAGCCTCACGCTCCAGGTCATCGTTACGACACCCAATAATCGCCTCGTACTGGCGCGGGCCGCGATTCAGGTACGAATCACCGGCACGTCAATCGTTGGCTACTTTCTCACGATTGCCTCGCTTCTCGTCTTGGCTTTTTGGTGGGTACGAACCTACCGACGACGCCCCAAGGGGCGTCACGCTCGATGAGTGAGAGTTCGACGCACACGTCGCGCGTCGTCTCAATGGCCAGCGGCACATTGGTGTCGCGACTCACGGGACTCTTCCGACTCATCGTCCTCGTGTGGGTGCTCGGCTTCACGCCGATCGCCGACTCGTTCAACCTCGCCAACACCGTGCCCAACATGCTCTTCGACCTCGTGCTCGGTGGCGTCGCCGGCGCGACGTTCATCCCGGTCTTCGTTGAACGACTCGCGCTCGACGGCGAACGGCGCGCGTGGAAGTCGATCTCCAGCGTGGTCACCGGCGCGCTCATCGTGCTCGCATCGGCGTCGATCATCGCGTGGTTCTGCGCACCGTGGATAATTGACGGCTTCACTGCATTTCGACATTCGACCACCACGGCGTCGGCGTCGGTCCTCAGCCAACAGCGCGCCGTCGCGACCGATCTCCTTCGCTGGTTTGTCCCACAGATCTTCTTCTACGGCGTCATCGGCGTCGCGACGTCACTGCTCAACATCCGCAATCGATTCGGCGTGGCGGCGTGGGTACCCGTCGCCAACAACGTCATCTGCATTGGCGTCCTGGTCTGGTTCCACCTCGTCGACCCGACGCCGATGCTCGCGATGCTGAGTGGTTCGCGTGACCTCATGTGGTTGGGAATTGGAACGACGCTCGGCGTCGCCGTTCAGTTCCTCTGTCTGTTGCCCTCACTCTTTCGCAGCGACCTTTGGCGACTCACGCTTCGCTTCAATCTGAAGGATCCCGCGCTGCGCGCCGTGAGCCGTCTCGGGAGCTGGACGCTGCTCGTGGTGCTGCTCAACCAGCTCTCACTCTTCATCGTGTTGGCCTTCGCGTTCGGCATCGGCGGCGACGGACCGGTCACCGCCTACACCTCGGGCTGGTCGTTCATGCAAATGCCCTACGCCGTCGTCGTCGTCTCGGTGCTCGGCGTACTTACTCCGCAACTCGCGGGCCTGTCAACGGCCTCTGACTTTGAAGGGTTGAGCGAACGCCTTCGATTCGGGCTTCGCCAGTCGCTCGTCATTATCATCCCGTGCACGCTGGTGCTCTTGGTACTCGCGCAACCGATCGTCGCGATTCTGCTCAATCACCTCAACGCCCGACACCACATCGCCGCCGGCACCGTGCTCGCTGTGCTGGCCGCCGGACTTCCCGGATTCACGATCTTTCAACTCTGTGTGCGCGGCCTGCAGTCGATGCAGCGCGCGCGCGAAGTGTTCTATCTCTACGCACTCCAAAACCTTCTCACCATCGCGTTGTGCGTCGCCATCGGTCGTCACTCGATCGCCGCACTCACCGCCAGTGTCTCCATTGCCTACAGTGCGGCGGCCGTCGTTGCGCTGGGCGCGCTCGCGCGTCACCACGTCCACATTGCGTCCACCATCTGGTCGCGCCACGTGCGACGTAGTCTCGGTGCCTCACTCGTCGCCGCACTCGTCATGGCCCTGGCTTACGCCGGGCCGACGTGGAACCGGGGTGCCGGACTGCTGGCGCGATTCTCCTTCGCACTTCTGGCCGGACTCGGCGCCTACGCCCTCGTCGTCGTGATCCTCCAGCACCGCGTTGCGCGCGTTGGGGCGAAAGATGCAAGGCTGAACTAGTTCACAGGGGGGTCATGACTCGGATTCGCGTGGTAACCGACAGTGCGTGCGACATACCAGAGGAGATCGCACGACGTCTCAACATCGACATCGTGTCGCTCAGCATTCGCTTTGGCGACGAGGAGTTTACCGACCGGGTTGATCTTTCGCCGAGCGAGTTCTGGGCGAAGTGCAAGGCGAGCAAGACGCTTCCCGAGACGGCGGCCCCCTCCCCCGGTGCCTTCCAGGCGGCGTACGAACGCGCGAAGAACGACGGGTGTGATGGCGTCATCGTGATCACACTCTCCGCGCTGCTTTCAGCGACGCACCAATCGGCGGTGCTCGGCGCTGAGGCCGTCAGCGGCTCCATTGAAGTACGCGTGGTCGACTCCAAAGCGGTTTCGATGGCCCAAGGTCTCATGGTGATTGACGTGGCGGAGTTGGCCGACACCGGCGCGGACCTCGACGCACTCGTGAGCGACGCCGAGTCGCTCGTCGCGAAGGTCGGCGTCGTTGCCATGCTCGACACGCTCGAACACCTCATCAAGGGCGGTCGCGTGGGCGGGGCGCGCGCACTGCTCGGTCAAGTGCTCTCGATTAAGCCTTTGTTGGAACTGAAAGACGGGGTGGTCGCCGAGGCCGGACGTCAACGAACTCGCGCCAAGGCGCTCGTCGCGATCGCTGAGGTCACCAAGGGTCACGCCCCGCTCAAACGTCTGGCTCTCGTGCACGGCTCGTCGAGTGAGGTGCCAGCGCTCGAGGCGCTCGTGGCCGACGTGGCGACGCAAAACCCAATCATCGTCACTGACATGGGACCGGTTGTGGGGACACATGGCGGCCCGGGGATTATCGGTCTGTGCTGGATCGAGGCGTAGCGGCGCCGCCTACCGGTAAGTTACATGCGTGACTGACGCGAACCGACCACACGACCAAGACTTCGTCGACAAGGCCCTCCACCAGTTCGACCACGTACTCGACATCGTGCATGACAAGGTGCTGCGTCCCCTTCTGCTCGCCGGTCGGGCAATCGCCTTTGGCTTCATCATCCTGCTCGCAATTTTGGTACTGGTGGTGGCCCTGCTCATTGGGCTGATCCGATTCCTCGACGTCTACTGCTTCGCCGGACACGAGTACATCACCTATGCATCGGTCGGCTTCATCTCCATTGTCGCGGGCATGATTATTTGGCGCAAGCGACGCCCCGTGAACCTTAGGAAGTAATGCCCGAGCACACTCGTGTCTTGATCATTGGATCGGGCCCGGCCGGGCTTACGGCCGCCATCTACAGTGCTCGAGCCCAGTTGAACCCCATTGTTATTGAAGGTGAGCCGTCGTCAACCACCGATCAACCCGGCGGTCAGCTCATGCTCACGACCGACGTCGAGAACTACCCCGGCTTCCCCGAAGCAATCTCCGGTCCAGAACTCATGGCCAACATGCGCGCCCAGGCACAGCGATTCGGCGCTGATCTACGTGTCAACAAAGTGCAAGTAATCGACACCGCGAGCCGACCGTTTCGTGCGTGGCTGACCGACGACGACGTACCGAGCATCACTGCCGACACGGTGATCTTGGCGACCGGCGCCAAGTCATTGATGATGAACGTGCCCGGTGAGCAGCGACTGCTCAGTCACGGACTTTCCACCTGCGCGACGTGCGACGGTTTCTTCTTTCGTGGTCAGGACATCGCCGTCGTTGGCGGTGGTGACTCGGCCATGGAGGAGGCGCTCTTTCTTACGCGCTTTGCCTCGAGTGTCACGATCGTGCACCGACGCGACACCCTTCGCGCGTCCAAGATCATGCAAGAGCGCGCACTCGCACATGAGAAGATCCGATTCGCGTGGAACACGAAGGTGACCGAAGTGCTTGGCGACGACAAGGTGTCCGGTCTCACGGTTTGCGACACGGTTTCCGGCGATGAGCGAGTACTCGACGTCACGGGTGTCTTCGTCGCCATTGGCCACGTGCCGAACACGACACTCGTCGCCGGACAGGTGGACCTCGAGGAGAACGAATACGTGCGAACGGGTCCTGGTTCCTATACCAACGTCGAGGGACTCTTCGCCGCGGGTGACGTCCAAGACCACGTCTATCGTCAGGCCGTAACATCCGCCGGATCAGGGTGTATAGCGGCGATCGACGCCGAACGATGGCTCGAGGCGCAAGGTCACTAACGTCGGCCCGCTCGCTAGAGTGGACGATGCGACGCACGCGGCGTCAACTTTGGAGGTTCTTATGAGCGAGCAGATCACGACACTGACGGACGCCACGTTCGACGAAGTCGTCGGCGCGTCTGAGAAGCCGATCCTGGTGGATTTCTGGGCCGAGTGGTGCGGACCGTGCAAGATGATCGCGCCCATCCTCGAGGAGTTGGCCGTCGAGCAGTCTGACAAGTTCACCATCGGCAAGCTGGACGTTGACCTCAACGTCGAGACGGCCACCAAGTTCTCGGTCATGAGCATCCCCACCCTCTTACTGTTCAAGAACGGTGAAGTCGTTGCGCGTCTCGTTGGCGCCAAGCCCAAGGGCGCGATGCTCCAAGAGATTTCCGCGAACCTGTAGTTCGTTCTTCTGAATATCGCACCACTCCACTTGGGCGACGCGGGTGCGCGCGTACGTGAGGTACACGAGCGACTCGCCTCCCTTGGTTACGTGTCGACGAGCGACGCCATTGAAGAGTTTGGCGAAGGAACGGTCGCGGTCGTCGAGGCGTTCCAGCGCGCACGTGGCCTCCCCATTACCGGCCTCGTTGACGAAACCACGTGGGAGCGCCTGCTCGAAGCGGGGTGGCGACTTGGACAGCGTCTGTTGTACACCAGCATTCCGAAACTGCGAGGTGACGACGTCGCGGAGTTGCAGGTTCGGCTAGCCCAATTTGGCTTTAATCCGGGGCGAATCGATGGAATCTTCGGTCCACTCACGGAGGAGGCCCTGCGAGACTTCCAGCGAAACTGTGCTCTGGATCCCAGTGGGACTTTGACCAGATCGACGCTCACCGAACTCGAACGCATGGGCTCTACTCGCGGTGATCGCAGTTTGGTCACTGATGCCCGGGATTTGGCCGGATTCCACGAGCCGCCATCGGGTCCGCTCGTCATCGCGGGACAGAGTTCGCTCGTCGCACTACTCGCGGCGGCCTGCGCAAACGACTTCGAGGTTGAAGTGCTCCATGACGAGAGTCCCGATGTCGTCGCCGCGTACGCCAACGACCACAGAGCAGCTTTCGTTCTCTCCATTCAGACCCTCAAGCACATTGACGGAATCCACCTCCACTACTGGGCCAGCTATCGATCTCATTCGCGACGGGGTGAACAGTTGGCGAGTCTCGTCGCCGCCGCCTGCACTCGTTCCTCGCAACTTCCGCGCGTTGACGTCACGGGCATGGCGTTGCCGATTTTGCGTGAAACAAAGATGATCACGATGCACATCGAACACGGTGAGGACTCGGAGGCGACGTTGCAGGAGTTGGCCCGGGTGATCGGTGCCGTGATGGGTGAAGTTATCCACAGGTAGGACGTATTTAGCACTCCAAAGAGGCGTTATTGAGTGCGAAAACCCTTTAATTTAAAGCAAATCGCGAGAAACCCACAACTTCATCCACAAGTTGGGGATAACTTCAACTTGAGCCTTACGTTTAGGGTTGAAGGTTACTTCGGATTCGAAATAGCGATGTAGAGTCGCTCGAGGTCATCAAGGTCCGCAAAGTCAATGATTATGCGGCCATTGCGTCCCTTCAGGTCAACGTGCACTCGAGTATCGAGATAATCCTCAAGTAAATGCTCTAGTTCAGCAACACTGGCGTCTGGGACAGGCCGAAGCCGCGCAGCGCCTATGCCAGGTCGAGCAGCCGGCTCAACGTCAACAACGGCCTTCGGCTCAAGGAAGCTCTTCACTGCCTCCTCCGTGGCGCGTACCGAGAACTCGTTCTTAATCACCCTGGCGACCATGGTGGACTGTGCGTTGGGATCGGAAATGGCCAGCAGCGAACGAGCATGCCCGGCGGTAATTTGCGACGTGGCGAGGGCCGATTGCGCCGCTTCCCCCAATTGCAAAAGTCGTAACGTGTTCGTAACATTTGCACGACTCTTCCCCACTCGCTGTGCCACCTGTTCGTGGGTGAGATCAAACTCATCGATGAGCTGCTGATAGGCCGCGGCTTCTTCGAGCGGATGCAGGTCCACACGGTGGAGGTTCTCAACCACCGCCTGTTCGAGAGAGAGTCGGTCATTCACGTCGACTTGCACGAGCACCGGCATGTACTCGAGTTCAGCGATGATAGCCGCACGCCAGCGGCGCTCGCCGGCGATCAACTCGTAGTGTCCATCTTCCCCATCGACCGGTCGGACAATGATGGGCTGAAGAATGCCGAGCTCGCGAACGGACGAAGCCAACGTCTGAAGAGATTCGTCGTTGATGGCTTTGCGCGGCTGAAACGGATTGGGGCGAATTGATGCAATCGGAACCCTTCGCAGCGGTCCTTCGGCAACCTGAGTTTCTTCGACTGGGGTGCCGTCTTCGTTCTCTGGGATGAGGGCACCGAGGCCCTTGCCCAATCCGGGTTTTCTAGCCATTCATGATCTCCTCTGCTAGAGCGCGGTACGCGATCGCGCCTTTTGATGTTGGGTCGAACACGGTTATCGGTTGACCAAATGACGGTGCTTCGGCTAACCGGACAGTGCGTGGAATCACCGTTCGACAGAGTTCATTTTCGAAGTGACGTCGAACTTCCCTGGCTACGTCGCCCGAGAGCGTGATTCGAGAATCGTACATGGTGAGCACAACCTTGGAAATTCGTAAAGTTGGATTGAGATTGCGCTGCACCAGGTCAACGATCCTTTGAAGCTGGGTAAGGCCCTCAAGAGCGTAGAACTCGGTCTGGACCGGAACCATAATCTCAGTTGCGGCAGCGAATGCATTAATCGTGATGAGGCCAAGCGAAGGGGGGCAGTCAATAAATACGTAGTCGAAGTCCCCTTCGACTGAGGACAATGCCTTCTTCAGTCGGAGTTCTCGTGAGATAACTGACGTCAGTTCTTGCTCCACACCGGCCAAGTCCAGGGTTGCGGGTGCCACAAAAAGATTGTTGTAGCCCGTGGGCTCGACGATGTCGACCATTGGCACGTCATTAAGAAGGACGTCATAGACCGAGCGTTCGAACTGACGCCCGTCAACCCCGAGTCCAGTTGTGGCATTTCCTTGGGGATCCAGGTCAACAATGAGTACCCGCTTATCCCGTTCGGCCAATGCCGCACCCAAAGATGTTGTGGTGGTGGTTTTGCCAACACCGCCCTTCTGGTTGGCAACAGCAAAAATCCTCATCAAGCTGGCATCCGCCATGAGCCTCTTCCCGACCTAAGGAATCCCGACACAGCGTCGTACACATGCCATTCAACTCGCTTTTCAGCGATTCGTCAAGTACCAATGTTTCACGTGAAACATTGAAACCACATGTCAAAGGAGTGTTTCACGTGAAACAAACCTCAATTCGTAAACACAGACCGCACAAGAGTTTCACGCCTTTTGTGGGCCTACCCCCGCAAGAATTACTCCCACAATGTTTCACGTGAAACATTCGAACAGTGGACTTGTCAGAGGTGTTCCGACCGTCCTGGGACACTCCAGCGGAAAACGGGCAACCTTCGTGAGCAACCGATAGACCGCTTCGTGGCGTCCGCGACCGTCGGAGTGAAGTCCCCAGAGCGCCAACCTTTAGAATCCCCACGATTCGTGGCGTCATCGTCTGGTGGTTCAGAAACGGCATCACTCCCACAATGTTTCACGTGAAACATTCGAACAGTGGACTTGTCAGAGGTGTTCCGACCGTCCAGGGACACTCCAGCGGGAAACGGGCAACCTTCGTGAGCACTGATAGACCGCTCCGTGGCGTTCGCGATCATTGGAGTGAGTTCCCAAGAGCGCCAACCTTTAGCATCCCAACGCTCGGTGACGTCATCGTCTGGTGGCTCAGAAACGGTCATTACTCCCAGATTGTTTCACGTGAAACATCAGAACAGTGGCCTTTTCCGAGGTGTTCCGACCGACCTGGGATACTCCAGGGGCGTGTGGGCAACCTTCGTGAGCACCTGGTAGGCCGCTCCGTGACGTTCTCGGCCTTCGGATTGAAGTCCGAGAAGCGCCAAACCTTTAGCGTCCCAACGATTGGTGACGTCATCATCGGGTGGCTCAGAAACGATCATTACTCCCCCGATTACCAGGAACTGAGCTCCGCATTCAGCCGTGACTGAGGGCGGCCCGAAGGATCGGGCGGTGACTAGGTCAAAGGATTCCACGAGTTCTTCGTATCGGGCAACCTCTTCGACTCGACCAACAATGACATTCCCGCCCTGGGGTGCACCATCCCAGTCGAGTACTTCTTCAAGGAACTTCGCCCGTTTCACCATTGAATCGGTGAAGACTCCACGACACTCCCACCTCTCCAACAAGAAGAGCCCAGGTAAACCCCCGCCACTTCCTAAGTCAAGGAATGAATGTGGGGGAGTCGCACTTCGTTCATCCCAGCAGAGAGCGAAGCCCAACGAATGAGTGAAGTGCGGTTCAATTGCGTTTGGGCCCAAAAAACCCCGCGCCCTCGATTCCTCGAGAGCGCGGGGCAACCAATCGTTGTTCACTGATCAATTATGACGGCGCAACCACCACAAAACGGCGAGGGTCATCACCTTCTGAGCGGGTAACGACATCGGGATTGTCTGTTAGGGCATCATGGACGGCTTTGCGGTCTGCGGCTGACATTGGCTCCAGCGCACGCTCTTCACCGGTCGCAACGACGTCGGTGGCGACTTGCTCGGCAAATCGGCCAAGCGCCGCGACTCGACGCTCACGGTACTGGGCAACGTCGACGAGGATCCGATCCGTTCGACTCGGGCTCTTCGACTGCACGACCGTCCTGGTTACTTCTTGCAGAGCCTGCAGTGTGGTCCCGCGGGGTCCAACGAGGACCCCAAGCTCCGTCGGGGGATCGGCGTTCACTGAAAGCTCGACGGTCTCTTCATCGAGCTCCTTCACCGTGATCGCCGCTTGAATGTTCATTGAGGCCAAGAGACCCTCAAGAAACTCCTTCGCTATCGATCCTTGTTCAGCCAGGGAAATACCTTCAGCCATGGTGTCCTCCTTCAATGGACTCTTTTCAGATTTCGTGGCCGGCTTCTTGCCGCCCTCTTCTTGGCGTCGTGCGCCACTCTTCTCTCGTTCTTTGCGGGGGCCGTCGCTCTCACTTTTTGGTCCGCGCGTCTTCTCGCTGCGTCCGGCGCCTGTACGGGGGCGCTCTTCACGACCGCCCGAACGACGCGAGCGCTTGGGGCGAGGTCCACTCGGACGCACTCGCGCTCGCACACGGGCTTCGCCTCGCACTCGACCAAAGAGTCCCGCCTTGGGCTCTTCAAGTACTTCGACTTCGGCGTCGTCGCGGTGGACGCCCAGATGCGCCAGAGCTCGGTCCGTCGCTTCTTCAATTGATTTTCCAGTGGTTTCTACCCAATCCATGGGTTAACGCGCCTTTCGTTTACGCTTCGCCTTGGAGCGAGACTGTGGTTGCGGCTTAAAGGTTGAAGGTTTTGGGGCAGGTCGCTTCGTCGGCTGCGACTGGGGCGACTTTGCTTTGACCGGTGCAGGCTTGGGAGCTTCGATGGCTGGCGTTTCGGCTTCGGTCGCGTCGTCGGACCCGGCTGGCAACTTCTTCTCGACGCCACGATGCGGATCCATAAGGCCGGCGCGATACATCAGTCCCTGAGTAATTATACGGATGCCTGTTGAAATAATCATATACAACACAACCGCCGCAGGGATTGCCATGTAGAAGAATGCGAAAATCAGCGGAAGGAAACGCTGCATCGCCTGTTGCTGGGCGGGCATCTTCGTGCCCAACTTGACGGCGCGATTGTTGATCTGCGCCATTTGGAAGTACTGCAAGCCAACGGCCGCCAGAACAAAGAGCGCGAAGGGAATCTGTGCGAGCCACGAACTGTGAATGCTAAAAAGCTTCAAGTTCAAGTCCATACCAAAGGCTTTGATCTGACCGCCAGAAGCCACGAGATTGTCGTGCATCTTGGAGTGCACCGGGATATAGCGCGGCAACGAGACCAATTTTCCGTGTACCAGCACCTTGTTGGCGAGGCCCTTAATGACGCTGTAAAGCATAAAAAGGAATGGTGCTTGGAGCAGGACCGGGAGACAGCCGCCGATTGGATTGGCGTTCTCTTCCTTATAGAGACGCATCAACTCTTCGTTCAGTGTCGCGCGGTTCTCGGCACCCTTGTATTTGACCTGGAGCTTCTTGATTTCGGGCTGGAGGCGCGACATCGCCGCCATTGACTTCGTGCTCTTTATTGTGAACGGCGTCAAGAGGCCCATAATCACAATCGTCAGCAAGGCAATTGCAACGGCGTAGTTCGGAATCAGTCCGTAGAAGAAAGCGAGCAGCCACCCAAAGGCGCGAAAAATGGGTTGGAAGACCGATCCAACGGAGTGGGAAAGCGAGCCAATCACTGGAAACTCCTACTGTTCGGTGCTTCGGGAACCAGGTCCACGCCGTGTGGACCTAGGGGGCGACAACGACTGATCCGGCGCAGGCTGAGTAATGACCCACGCCACGCGCCGTGGGTCTCGAGCGCTTCGACGGCGTAGCTCGAGCATGAGGGGTAGAAGCGACAGGGCGAGAAGCGCGCCGACGTGAGTCGTTGGTAGACGCGAATGACACCCACGAACGCCTTGGCGACCGGTGATGGCTTAACGCGCGCCGGCGCGCTCAAGGGCTTCGTTGAGGTGCTGTTGGAGTTCTTCATAAGAGAGGTTTCCTGTCTCGTTTCCGCACCTGATCAGGTACTTACCGGGCTTGGGTTGAGGGTCGAGGTGGTCCACGAGTGCCCGCAATCGCCTGCGAATTCGGTTGCGAACAACCGCATTGCCGACTTTTCGACTGATCGCGTAAGCCACAGCAACGGACGAACTGTCTGTGGTCTCGGCAACGAAACTGATTCGAAGCGATCCACTTTGACCCCGTCCTGACGGTGTGGTAAACAACGCGAACTGCCGTCGGGTGCGAACCCGATCGGGCACGTGTTGCCTAGACCGTCAACTGGTGACGGCCCTTATCACGACGGGCTTTCAGGACGGCACGACCAGCACGCGTTCGCATGCGCGCACGAAAACCGTGCGTTTTAGCCCTTTTCCGTTGATTCGGCTGATAGGTACGCTTCACAAAATCCTCTTCTCAAACATTGCGCTTCGCGGTACCCCCTGGGGGTCGCTGGCTCGCCACTGGGAACAATCTTACCTGACGAGAAGGTGGCCCCCGGCGGTCACTTTCAAATAGGTGTATGGTGACTTTCCCGCAGACATGACGTGAGCTTCCCTGAGCGAGCAGCCTGTGGATAAAGTGAAGTTCTAGCTGTGGAGGAAGCTCGTGCAAGGTGGTGAGGAGATCTGGACTGCACTACGCGATTCCTTGCGGGGTAACGCTTCTGAGGCAGTTTGGGCCGCCGGACTTAACACACTGCGCCTTGTGGATTACCACGACAATGAAATTGTGATTGGCGCGCCCAATCAAATCCAAATGCTCCGGGTGCAACAGCGCTACCTTCCCTTCATCACCGAACAGGCGCAGCTCTTAGTGGGTCACGAGGTCCAAGTTTCGCTCACCGTCACAGATTCGTCGGAGGAAAACAACGCGCGTGGCGTAGGCGTTGACGAACCCGAGGTGAATGTTCCCGGTGCCGCATTTGCCGCGAGCGTCGATCGACCGGCTCGGCTCGATCCGCGCATGACCTTCGATTCATTCGTACCGGGCTCGTCGAACCGTCTCGCGTTCGCTGCAGCCCAGTCCGTGGCTGAAACCCCTGGTCGTGCGTACAATCCGCTCATGATTTACGGTAACTCCGGTTTGGGCAAGACCCACCTCTTGCACGCCATTGGCAACTACGTCCAGGAGAACTATCCGGGACGCAAGGTGCTCTACGTTTCGACGGAGACCTTTCTCAACGACTTCATTCGCGCCATCCAAACGCGCACGCAACTCGCGCTGCACGAGCGCTACCGCGAGAACGACGTTCTCTTGATCGACGACATTCAGTTCATGGAGACGCGCGGCGAAACATTCCACGAAGAGATCTTTCACACGTACAACGCGCTGCACGGCGAAGGCAAGCAGATCGTGTTGACGTCGGACCGGTCGCCACGCGACCTCGCGGGATTACAGGAACGATTCCGCAGCCGTCTCCTCCAAGGGCTCGTCACCGAGATCGACCAGCCGGACCTCGAGACGAGGATCGCGATCCTGCGTTCGAAGTCCGAGCGCGAAGGAATTGCGCTACCCAATGACGTGGCTGAGTGGATTGCGCACCGCGTTCGCGACAACATTCGTGAGCTCGAGGGATCGATCACGATGCTTCGCGCTTTCGCAAACTTACGTCAGGAACCGATCTCTCTTGAACTTGCCAAGGCGCACCTAACAAACCTCGGCCAGGAGCAGATCGTTTTGAAGCCCGAGACAATACTTTCGGTCGTCGCCGACTTCTACGGTCTCTCGGTTGAAGAAGTGCGTGGTTCGAAGCGACTCCGTCCACTGGTCCACGCTCGCCACATCGCGATGTATCTCATCCGTGACATGCTCAACAACTACTCGTATCCGATGATCGCAAGAATCTTCGATGGTCGCAATCACACGACCGTCATCAGTGGTGTCGAAAAGATTAAAGAACAGATAACGGTTAATCCTGAAGTGCTCGCGCAAGTCAACCAACTCAAGCGTCGCCTCCAGGGAGAGAATCGCGAATAGTTTGTGCGCAACCTTCGGTTCACCTTGTTGATTACAAGTTGACAACCAAGGCGTCGTGCACATGACTTCAAGGTTGAGTGGCGAGAGTTGAAACAGTTAGCAACAGAGGTGTGTGTAGAGAGGCTTCGCGAAAGACGGTTCTGATCAGGCTTGTTGGTGAGTACTCCACATATC
>DATCBX010000202.1:0-3242 GCA_036511635.1 Acidimicrobiales bacterium
TCCCCGAGCCCACCTTCGGTGAGCCCGTTTCATCGCCCAGCCACTCGCACAGCGACAACGTCTAAGGAGAGATCATGAAGCTAGTCACCGCAGTTATAAAGCCCTTCAAACTCGACGAGGTCAAGGTTGCCGTCAAAGGTGTTGGCATCACGGGACTCACCGTGGGCCAAGTTCGTGGCTTCGGTCACACCGGCGGCCACATCGAGATCTACCGAGGCAAGGAGTACGAGTTCGACTTTGTCGACAAGATCCAAGTGGAGATCATCTGCACGGACGAACTCGTTGACGTCGTCATTGAAGCGATCGTGAGCGCCGCGCGCACCGACACCGTTGGTGACGGAATCGCGTGGGTCACGGACGTAGAACACGTCGTTCGTATTCGCACCAACGAGCGTGGACCAGACGCTCTGTAGTTCGTCTCAGCCGGCCTGGCGTGCGACGGCTTCGGCCGCCGCCGCCGCGGCCGCGGGATCGCCTAGGTAGTGCGCGTCGAGCACGTTGAACTCTTCATCGAGCGTCATGCGATAGGGGATACCAGTCGGAATCTCCACGTCGGTAATTTCGCTTTCGCCGATGTTCTCTAACACCATGCGCAGCGCGCGCAGTGAGTTGCCGTGCGCAACGACCAGTACCGCGCCACCGCGCACTCCTTCGGACTTAAGGTCCTCGCCCATGACGTCGCGAAAGTAGGGCGTCACTCGAGCGACGACGTCCTTAAGACATTCCGTCTGAGGAATGAGGTCCTTGGTCACGTCGCGATATCGCGGGTCGTCACGACTGCTGCGAGGATCGGCTAACGCCAAGGGCGGCGGTGGCACGTCGTAGCTGCGTCGCCAGAGCTTGACTTGTTCGATACCGAACTTCTCCGCCGTCTCTTTTTTGTCGAGTCCGGTGAGATCGCCGTAGTGGCGCTCATTCAGGCGCCAGCTTCTGCGCACGCTCAGCCACGACCGATCGGCTTCGTGGAGGGCAATATTGGCCGTGCGAATGGCTCGGGTCAACACTGAGGTGTGCAGTACCCGCAGGTCCAGGTCCGCCTCGTCGGCCAAGAGCCGTCCCGCCACGCGGGCCTCGATTTCGCCCTCGGGCGAGAGGTCGACGTCGTGCCAGCCGGTAAAGAGGTTTAAATCGTTCCACTGGGAGCGCCCGTGGCGCAGGAGGATGAGCTCAGACACTTCGTTATCGTAGCCCTGGACTGGGAAAAGTCTTATGTCGCCCGTCCGTGCGGCGTTGCTGGCACTGACCAATAGATGAGTTGTTAATCACCTTGTAATTAATCTTGACAAGATGGGACTCAACTCTGTATACTGGAATCCGTAAGTCTGGTGGCTTGGACGGTCCGGTTAGCCAGGAACGGAGTTAAGGAGTTTTCATGGCAAAGGCAGTAGGTATCGACCTCGGTACCACCAACTCAGTGGTGAGCGTTTTGGAGGCGGGCGAGCCCGTCGTTATCCCCAACGCTGAGGGCGCCCGCACGACCCCCTCGGTCGTGGGCTTTTCTAAGACCGGAGAAGTTCTGGTTGGAGAAGTCGCCAAGCGTCAAGCAATAACGAACCCCGACCGCACGATTCGTTCGGTCAAGCGACACATGGGTGAGAACTGGAGCGTCGACATTGACGGCACCAAGTACACCGCCCAAGAGATTTCGGCACGCATCCTTCAAAAACTAAAGCGCGACGCGGAGGCCTACCTCGGTGACTCCGTAACTCAGGCCGTCATCACGGTCCCGGCGTACTTCAATGACGCCCAGCGCACCGCGACGAAAGAAGCGGGACAGATCGCCGGACTCGAAGTTCTTCGCATCGTGAACGAGCCCACCGCGGCCGCCCTGGCCTACGGCCTCGACAAGGGTCCCGCCGAACAGACGGTCTTGGTCTTTGACCTCGGGGGTGGCACCTTTGACGTGTCCGTTCTCGAGATCGCCGACGGCGTTTTCGAAGTGAAGTCAACCCACGGTGACACGCACCTCGGCGGCGACGACTGGGACGACGCCGTGATGGCGTGGCTCGTCAAGACGTTCAAGGACACCGAAGGCGTGGACCTCTCCGCCGACAAGATGGCGGTGCAGCGTCTGAAGGAGGCTTCGGAGAAGGCCAAGATCGAGCTCTCGGCCGTTCAAGAGACGACGGTCAACCTGCCCTTTATTACCGCGACGGCTGACGGTCCAAAGCACTTGGATCTCAAGCTCACGCGTTCTAAGTTCAATGAACTGACCGCTGACCTCGTGGAGCGTTGCCGCAAGCCCTTCGACCAAGCGATCAAAGACGCTGGTCTTACGATCGACAAGATCGACCACGTGATCATGGTTGGTGGTTCGACGCGCATACCTGCGGTCCAAGAACTCATCACCAAGGTCACCGGCAAAGAGCCCAACAAGAGCGTGAACCCTGACGAAGTAGTCGCCATAGGAGCGGCCGTGCAGGCAGGCGTACTGAAGGGCGACGTGAAGGACATTCTTCTTCTCGACGTGACCCCGTTGTCGCTCGGTATTGAAACCAAGGGTGGCGTCATGACCAAGATCATTGAGCGCAACACCACTATTCCTACGAAGAAGTCGCAAACCTTCACGACAGCTGACGACAATCAGCCGTCGGTAGAGGTGCACGTCTTGCAAGGTGAGCGTGAGATGGCTTCCTACAACCAGACGTTGGGCAAGTTCCAACTCGTGGGGATCCCACCAGCGCCGCGCGGTGTGCCCCAGATTGAGGTCACCTTCGACATCGACGCGAACGGCATTGTTCACGTCTCGGCGAAGGACCAGGCCACGGGGGCCACGCAGTCAATGACCATCACGGGTGGTTCATCGCTCTCCAAGGACGAGATCGACCGCATGGTTCGAGACGCGGAGTCTCACGCTGAAGAGGACCGCACTCGACGCGCTGAAGCAGAAGTTCGCAACAACGCTGACGGACTGGTCTACTCAACGGAGAAGTTGCTGAAGGATCAAGCAGAGTCGTTCCAGGGCAGCGAACGCGAAGACGTTGAAGGCGCGCTGACCTCACTGAAGGAGTCCCTTGCGGGCACTGACATGGAGGCCATTAAGAGCGCGACGGACAAGTTGCTCTCGACGAGCCAGAGTTTCAGCCAGCGTCTCTACGAAGAGGCCGCGAAAGCGAACACTGGCGAGCCCGCCGCAGCGGCGAGCGACGATGACGACATCGTCGACGCCGAGATTGTGGACGAAGCGTGAGCGACGACGTTGTAGAGAACGAGTCGGTGGCGTCATCAGTTGATGGCGCCAC
>DATCBX010000203.1:0-8905 GCA_036511635.1 Acidimicrobiales bacterium
TCCAACCACTCCTGTCTTCCCACTGAAGGGAGTTGAAGTGACGGGCCGACTTGAATCGAGGAAACCCAGGGCTCTCACCATGTTTCACCCGGCGATAAAACGCGGCAAAGGACCGGTCGAGGCGCTTTAACGTGCCCCGACAGAGAACCGTGCCCGACGCGACGACCTCGGGTCGCACGACGGATAATCCACTCAGAGTCCGACACTGGTCGAAGTAGCCCACCGAACGTCGTTCCCGCTTCCAGGCGCCGACGCGCTCTTCGAGCGCGGCGTTGTAGAGCTCGCGCTGGTAGTCGAGCTGGCGCAGGAGAGCTTGGCTTTGTCGATACGTTGGGTGCAGGCGATAGCGAAAGGTCCGACAGCGCTTTATCTCGTTGGGCACTTTCGAATAGTAGGTAGAGGCTGTGACACGTTAGAAATTGACTGAGTCAAGTTGGCGCAAACCAGGCCACCACCGAAGGTTGCTAGCGTCAGTGCGTGTTTCTTAAGCGATTGACTATGAAGGGCTTTAAGTCCTTCGCCGATAACACGGTTTTAGAGTTCGAGCCCGGCGTCACGGCGGTCGTTGGACCGAACGGATCTGGAAAGTCCAACGTCGTCGACGCGGTGACGTGGGTGCTCGGCGCACAGAGCACCCGCGCACTTCGAAGCGCCCGTATGGACGACGTCATCTTCATGGGAACGGCCAATCGCGCGGCCCTCGGTCGAGCCGAAGTCGCCCTGACGATCGATAACTCTTCGGGACGTTTGGCTATTGACGGGGCTGAAGTCACGATTTCTCGCACACTATTTCGAAGTGGCGACTCTGAGTACGCGATCAACGGCACGACGTGTCGACTTCTCGACGTGCAGGAACTTCTAGGCGACTCGGGCGTCGGTCGCCAGCAGCACATGATTATTGGACAAGGCCAGCTCGACTCGATTCTCTCGTCGAATCCTGAGAATCGTCGCGCGGTCATCGAAGAAGCGGCCGGTGTTCTTAAACATCGTCGCAGAAAAGAACGCTCCGAGCGCCGCCTCGCAGCTACCCAGGAGAACCTCGAGCGACTCGGTGACTTGGTGCGCGAAGTGCGTCGTCAGATGCGCCCACTCGAGCGCCAGGCCGTGTCGGCGCGAAGCTACAGCGAAGTCGAAAGTGAACTGAGAGACGCCCGTCACGCCCTATTCGCTACTCGCCTCAATAATTTCGAACTGCGCCGCCGTGAACTCGAACTCTCTCTTGAAGAAGCGTCCGTGCGCGAACGAGAACTTCGTCACGAACTGGTGACCCTTGACGCAAAGGCCAGTGCCGCGGCGGCCGAAATGGCTTCTCGTCGTGAAGAGATGCTCGCCTCCACCCTCGGCACGTTGCAGGGACTCGCGGAGCGCGCACGCGGCACGGCGTCGATTATCCAAGAACGTGAACGTTCACTTCGCCAAGCGCTTATTGCTTCGGCGGACGAGAACGTGATCGCCACCCTCGAAGCAGACGCCGCGAAACTCGTTGAAGACCTCGAGAGTTTGAGCAGTGAAGAGCTCTCTTTAAACGCTCTACGCGAAGCGCTCAACGGGTCGCGTCAGCTCTTTAGTGACGTCGAAGCGGACTACGAACTGACGTGGGCTTCGTCCTCCACTGAGAGCGATGAGGCAGCCCTCAACGCCGCTCGCGAACAGATTGCTCTACTCGAGCGTTCGCTGGCCTCGCTGCAAGAGAGCGAGCGACGCGCCAGCCATCGACTCGCCGAAGCTCGCCAGAGAAGCGGCGCCGTTACCGCGGCCAAAGAACAGGCCACGCACGAGAAGACACGAGTGGACTCGACTCTCAAAGTGGTCGCTGTTGCGTTCACGCGGGCCGAAGAGGATGTTGAGCGCGCGCAGGGTAATCGTCGTACGGCGGAGGATTCGTTCGAGGCGGGTGCCGACTTGGCGTCGCGCAGTCACGCTCGCGCGGAGACGCTCGCGCGCGCCCTGGACGAGCTTTCCGGGGCCGGTGGTCGGGCAATCATTGGAAATCTCGAAGGAGTACTCGGGTCGTTTCTCGATCTCATCGAAGTCGACGCCGGATCCGAGCGAGCCGTCGAGTCAGCTGCGGGCGCGTCGGTCGGCGCGATGGTCGTCGACGGTCGTCGCTCCGCCAGGGCCGCCCTCGCGGCTCTTCGCAAAGAAGGGGGAGCGGGACTGATCCTGCCCGTCGCTGAAGGCGACGTCGTAACCCTCGCTACGCCTAAAGACACTCGTGCGGTGCGTTCGCTGGTTCGTGCTCGCAGTGGTGCGCCCGCGCACGTTAATCGCGTGCTCGACGCGCTCTTTGCGCGGGCCTTCGTAGCGAGTGATTGGGAGTCGGGCTTCGAAGTTGCGCTCGCTAATCCAGATCTCGTGATCGTCACCGAAGACGGCGACCGTTTCGCGTCGTCGGGTTGGCGCGTCTCGTCGGGTCGCGCGGTCGTCACGCGCCTTACCGTTGAAGAGGCCGAGATGGCCTCGAAAGAAGCGACGAACGAACTCGAAACCCTGCGTCGCGTCCGTGACGAGGCGGAGGTGACGCTCGGCGCCGCTCTCGAGCGCCTCAACGTCGCCTCGACGACGTTGGCGAATGCCCGTAACGAAGACGAGCGACTTCTACGTGAACTCGAGCGACTCTCACTGGAGAGCGACGAACTCGTCAACACGACGGACACTTTGAGCAGTGACGTGGCTGACCTCGCCGAGCAGATTCTTACGCACGACGCGGATCTACTGGTCCAGCGGGAGCAACTGCCCTCACTGGAACAGGCGCTCGCCGACGGTGCTGAGCGCGAAGCACGTCGAGGTGAAGCGAAGAACGCGCTTGAAACTCAGCGCCGAAATGTTGATGACGAGGCGACGGTGCTGTCGCGTCGCGAGGCCGAATTTGCGGAGCGTCGACGACTGATCGAGCAGCGCCGAAGTGAAATCGAAGCACGTCTTGAGGGGCGATCGGGCGAACGTCTCGAGGCCGCCACTCGACGTCAGTCCCTGGAGTTTGATCGTCAGGTGTTGACGCGACTCGCGGGCCTCGTGGACCGCGCCGCCGATGAGATTCGCGTAGCTCAAGAAGCCATGGACTCAACGTACCGAGAACAACTCGAAGCCACTCGTGCGAGCGCTGAACTCTTAGAAGAAGTGCGCCAATCGCGCCACGGCGCTGACGCTCGACTGAGCGAACTCGGTGAGGTCATGCGCCGTCACGAGATCGAGCAGGCCGAGCTCGCGGTGAAGGTCGCCAACGTCCACGACGTCATTCGTCGCGACTTGGCAGTTGAACCCCACGAGATGGGACCGGCTCCTCTTATTGAACTCGCCGAAGGAGTATCGCTCGAGACGCGCGTTGGCGATCTTGAAGCGCGCATCACGTCACTTGGACCCATTAACCCTCTGGCTCTCGAAGAGTTGGCCATGCTCGAAGATCGATACAAAGACCTCGACGCACAGGTCAGTGACGTTCGTCACGCCCGTCGAGAGCTCCAAGAAGTTGTGCGGGCCCTTGATGAAGAGATCATGCAGACCTTTACGAAGGCCTTCGCGGACGTCAACGAGCACTTTTCCTCGCTCATCGCCATGCTCTTTCCCGGTGGACAAGGTCGACTCAACATGAGTGAGCCCGACGATCCGTTGAACACTGGCGTGGAGATTGAGGTGCGACCAATGGGCCGCAACGTTCGACGCATCTCCTTGCTCTCGGGTGGCGAGCGCTCAATGGCCGCGCTGGCTTTCCTCTTTGCGGTCTTTCGCTCGCGCCCTTCACCCTTCTACCTCATGGACGAAGTGGAAGCCGCACTCGATGACGTGAACTTGCAACGTTTCCTTAGCTTGGTGGATGAGTTCCGCGACGAGGCACAACTCCTCATCGTGACGCACCAAAAGCGCACGATGGAAGCAGCTGACGCGCTCTATGGCGTCACGATGGTGCCCGGTGCGTCCTCCAAGGTCGTCAGCCAGCGCGTGAACCGCACGAGGGAAGTCGAAACGGCGTGACCGTTCTCTACGTAGTCTTGGCGATCGTCGTTGTTCTAGCGGCGGTCGTCATTGTCTCTCGACGCCGACGTCATCGTGCGATGGTGCCACGGATTGCGCCACCACGAGCCGCGATGCCCGATCTCTTGGTCAGTGAAACCGCGCCGATTCCCTCATTGGCAGTTGAGCCTGCGTCGCTCGAGCAGCGACTGGGTTCCTCACGAGGCGTCTTTGACCGGGTGCGCTCGATCACGGGAACCAGTGAACTCTCCAGCGGTGATCTCGAGATTGTTGAAGAGGTTCTCCTTCGAAGCGACGTGGGTCTCGCGACGACGAACGCCGTCCTCGAGGAACTGAAAACCAACGGCGCGCCCAACGGCGTCACGGCGGCGTTGCGGACGATTCTTCTGAACTCTTTTGGTGCCGATCGTTCACTTTCGGTGGATGCTGACGACGGCCGTGTTGCGGTGTGGCTCTTTGTTGGTGTGAACGGCGTCGGCAAGACCACCACTATTGGCAAGTTGGCTAAACGCCACCTTGACGCGGGACGTACCGTCTTGCTCGCGGCCGGCGATACCTTTCGCGCCGCTGCCGCCGATCAACTTGAACAGTGGGCCACGCGCACCGGCGCCGACATCGTGCGAGCCAACGAGGGCGCTGACCCCGGCTCAGTAGTGCACGACGCCATTGGCCGCGCGAGCGCGCGCAATATCGACATTGTCTTAGCTGACACGGCCGGACGACGAGCGAACAGCACGAATCTGCTTGACGAGCTTTCGAAGGTTCGTCGTGTAGCTGATCGGGCCCCGGGACAAGTCACTGAGACGCTGCTGGTGCTCGACGCCACGACCGGGCAGAACGCGCTGAGCCAAGCACGAGAGTTTCTAGCGGCCTCAGGCGTGACCGGCGTCGTGCTCACGAAACTCGACGGCACCGCGCGTGGGGGCATCGTGGTGGCGATCGAGCGTGACCTTGGAATTCCGGTCAAGTTCGTGGGCATCGGTGAAGGCGTTGACGACCTCATTGTCTTTGATCCCGTTGCTTTCGTTGACTCGCTTCTCGGCGCTTGAAGGTAGCCTTCCTTCATCATGTTTGACGCACTCAGTGACCGTCTCGAACGCCTAAGTTCCTCGCTGCGCTCGCGCGGTCGCCTCAGTGACGCCGACCTTGATGAAGCCTTAAACGACGTTCGCTCCGCGCTGCTTGAAGCCGACGTCGAGCTCGGCGTCGTGAACGCCTTCCTCGTCGCGGTGCGCGAACGAGTGAGCGGGGAAGTGCTGACCCAAAGTCTCACGCCAGGCCAACAGGTCATCAAGGCCGTTCACGAACAGTTAATTGAAGTACTCGGCGCGACGCCCCTCAAGGTCACCTACGCAGCAAAACCGCCCACGGTTGTCTTGCTCGCTGGTCTCCAGGGCGCGGGTAAGACAACAGCGGCCGCAAAACTCGCCGCGTGGTTCAAGCAACAAGGGCGCCAGCCCTACCTCATCGCGGCTGACCTCCAGCGTCCCGCGGCCGTTGAGCAGTTGCGCGTGCTCGCCCAGCAAATAGGCGTCGACGTATTCTCTGAACCTTCGTCGCCGATTGACGTTGCGAAGAACGGCCTAAAGGAAGCGACACGTCTAGGTCGCGACGTCGTGATCATTGACACCGCGGGACGCCTCGCCATCGACACTGCGTTGATGGACGAAGTTCGCTCCATCGCTAAGGCCACGTCGCCGGACTACACCTTCTTGGTTATCGACGCCGTCACGGGTCAGGACGCCGTGCACACCGCGCGAAGCTTCCACGACGCGCTGGAGCTCTCGGGACTTATCGTCACGAAACTTGACTACGACGCGCGCGGTGGCGCGGTGCTCTCCGCACGCGGGGTCGTTGGTCGACCGGTGGTCTTTGCGTCAACGGGCGAGAAGATTTCGGACTTTGATCTCTTCTATCCCGAGAGAATGGCGTCACGGATACTCGGCATGGGTGACGTGCTCTCACTTATAGAGCAGGCCGAGCGCACCATGGACGCCGACGTGGTCGCTGAGTCAGCTGGTCGCATGATGAGCGGCACGTTCACGCTCGATGACTTCATGGCGCAGTTAGGCCAAGTACGAAAAATGGGCTCATTGGGTGGCTTGATGAAGTTGATGCCTGGGGTTACTAAGGAGATGCGCAACGCCGCGGCGAACGTGAATGAAAACGATCTCGACCGCACCGAAGCGATTGTTCGATCTATGACGCCCAAAGAACGACGTGATCCGAGCATCATTGATGGTTCGAGGAGAACACGCATCGCCAAGGGCTCCGCAACGAGCGTGAACGCGGTGAACCAACTGCTTAAACAGTTCACCGAAATGCGCAAAATGATGCGACAGATGAGCGGTGGGCAAGGCCCCGCACTGCCCCAAGGCATGGGGAAAATGGCCCAACTCGCCGCGCGTGGTGCTCAGCGCAAGGATCAATTGCCTCCGGGCTTTGAGGCACTCGGCGCGGGAATGGCTAGTGCCGCGCCAACGCCACGCACGGGCGGAGGAAAAAACAAGAAGAAGAAGGGCGGAAGGGTCACCCCTCCCAAACAACGCTAAACTTTGACGCTCGGGTATATCGCCCAGTTCCGATGCCGGAACGCACAGGTTTGAAGGGAATTACGTCGTGGCTGTAAAACTACGTTTGGTACGCATGGGTAAGAAGAAGCAACCTACCTATCGCGTGGTGGCCGCGGAGAGCCGTCGGGCTCGTTCTGGCGCTTTTCTCGAGATTGTTGGAACCTACCAACCTCGTGGTATTTCCATCGCTGAACCCGAAATGGTCCTCAAGATCGACAACGACAAGGTGCTTCATTGGCTCCAGCACGGCGCACAGCCCACGGAGCGGGTAGCCAAGTTGTTAAAGGTCAGTGGCGCCCTTGAAGCGTTTGAAGCCTCCAAGGCTGCCAAGTGAGCGACGCGCAGGACGACTACGTCGCCGGCGACGTCAACACCATTGACGACGCCCACGACGATGACTTCAACGACGTCGGTAACGAAGTCGGCAACGACGCAGGCAACGAGGGCAACGACGTTGAAAAAGCGGAAACCGCCACCGCGGTGCTCGAGTTCATTGCGAAGTCTCTTGCCGAAGATCCCAACGCGGTGTCCATCGACGTCAACGAACGCCAGGGCAAGGTTGTCTTGTCACTGAGCGTTGGTCCCAATGACATGGGTCGCATCATTGGACGTCGCGGCCGTACCGCGCAAGCCATCCGCGCCCTCGTAGGGGCCACCGGAGCTCGTGACGGCGTCACGACCTCCGTCGACATCGTCGACTAGTCGTGTCCGGCGAGCGTCCCACGCTCGAAGTCGGGCGGATTACCAAAGCGCACGGTCTACGTGGGCAGGTTTTAGTAGATCTCACGAGTGATCGTCTGGAGCGCCTCGACGTCGGTGCGACGCTTTCGAGCGACCGCGGGCCATTGGTCGTACTCGCCGCCGCCGCGCACCAAGCTCGCTTCATCGTGAGTTTTGATCGAATCAACTCTCGAGAAGATGCCGAAGGTTGGCGAGGTGTTGTCCTGAGCGCGCCGCGCATTGACGACGACAAGGTGATCTGGATCGATCAACTCTTTGGCGCTGAAGTGATCGACGCGTCGGGCGTCTCTCGTGGCGTCGTCGTGGACGTCGAGGCAAATCCGGCCAGTGACCTGATGGTGCTCGACAACGGGGCTCTCGTACCTTTGACCTTCGTGGTGTCCCTTGAAGCCAACGTCAAAGTCAAGATCAACGCGCCCGAAGGGCTCTTCGAATGACCCTGCGTGTCGACGTGTTGACGCTCTTTCCAGAGGCCGTGACGGGCTACGCGACGACCTCGGTGTTAGGAAGAGCGGCTGAGCGCGGGGTGTGGGAGCTGCACGTGCACGACTTTCGAAACGCCACCTCCGACGTGCACCACAGCGTCGACGACACGCCCTTTGGCGGCGGGGCCGGCATGGTGTTACGCGCCGAGCCGATTATGTCGACCATTGAGTCGACGCCCGATCTCGCGAGGCCCGTCATTGCGTTGACGCCATCGGGGCGCGTCTTTACCCATGACGTGGCGCGCGAACTCAGTGAACTGCCTGGCTTCACGTTGCTCTGTGGTCGCTACGAGGGCTTTGATCAGCGAGTGCTCGACCAGGTCGTTGACGACGAGATCTCACTCGGTGACTTTGTCCTTTCCGGCGGTGAGCTCGCTGCGCTCAGCGTTATTGAAGCAGTGGTGCGACTACTTCCGGGTGGACTTGGCAATGACGACTCCAGCACCGAGGAGTCCTTTGGTGACGGTCTGCTCGAGTATCCCCAGTACACCAAGCCTGCCGACGTGCGCGGAGCGCGGGTGCCAGAGATTCTCCTCTCTGGCGACCACGCTCGAATTGCTCGCTGGCGCCGCGCCGAGGCCCTTAAACGCACCATCGAACGACGACCCGACCTCATTGAGCGCCGTGGGGGACTGAGCGACGAAGACCGGGCAATACTGGTCGAATTCCCCGCGGTGGATGATGAAGTGCGAAACGGCTAAACTTTTAAAGCCTGTGATCCGAAAGGGACCGCTCTCATGAACCCCACTGACCTCGTTGACCGCGATTCGCTTCGCGACGATATACCCGCTTTCCGCGCCGGAGACACCCTCAAGGTGCACGTGCGCGTTGTTGAAGGTACGCGCCAACGCGTCCAGGTCTTCCAAGGCATCGTTATTCGCCGCCAGGGATCGGGCCTCCAAGAGACCTTTACGGTGCGCAAGATCAGTTTCGGTGTTGGCGTAGAGCGTACGTTCCCGGTCCACACCCCCACGATCGCCAAGATTGAAGTCGAGTCTTACGGTGACGTTCGTCGCGCCAAGCTGTACTACCTTCGCGACCTTCGCGGCAAGGCCGCCAAGATCAAGGAACTTCGCGTTAACGAGCGCGCGTAGTCGCTGGTGGGTGAAGAAGAGCTCGACGACTACGAGTCGA
>DATCBX010000204.1:0-2340 GCA_036511635.1 Acidimicrobiales bacterium
ATCTTCATTAACCAGTTACGCGAAAAGATCGGCGTGATGTACGGGTCACCTGAAGTCACGTCTGGTGGACGTGCCCTCAAGTTCTACTCTTCGGTGCGACTTGACATTCGACGGATTGAGTCCATTAAGGACGGCTCGGATGTTGTCGGCAACCGTACGCGAGTGAAAGTCGTTAAGAATAAATGTGCCGCTCCTTTTCGCCAAGCCGAGTTCGACATCATGTACGGCCAAGGTATTAGCCGTGAAGGTTCAGTACTCGACGTCGCCGTGGAGTTGGGCTTCGTGAAGAAGGCTGGCGCGTGGTTTACGTACGAAGGTGAGCAGATGGGTCAAGGACGCGAGAACGTGAAGACGTTCCTTCGTGAGAATCCTCAGACGATGGCCGAGATCGACGAGCGTGTTCGCGCACACCTGGCACAATCTCTGGTGCCTGACGTCGTGGGCGCTGCAGAAGAACTAGACGTCGACTCGCCAATCAGTCTCGACTAACTACTTCTCCTTTGACACAGAGATCTTGTGATCTCGCGGGTCAAATTTACGAGTGGCGCTGCGGAATTTGAACGTGAAGTCGGGCCAGATGGTCGTGTTCTTTCCCGAGTCGTTTAAGTACCAACTCGAACAACCAGTTCCCCACACCGTTCCGGGCAGTTTCGCTTGCAATTCACGGGTCCAGCGCTGCGCGATGTGCTCTTTCGGTTCAATGAGCGCGTTCGTGTCGAGCGCGACGTTGACGGCCTTGGTCACGTAGTTGAGCTGGCTCTCGAGCATGAAGATAATTGAAGAGTGGCCGAGCGCGGTGTTGGGGCCACCGAGCATGAAGAAGTTCGGGAAGTCGGGGAACGTCGTCCCTTTGTAGTTGGCCAAGTTGCCCCGAAGCGCCTCGGCGAGTTTCTCGCCATGGGTGCCGTGCACCTTGGTGGCCATGGGATTGTCGGTGACGAAGAAGCCGGTGGCGGTGATCAGCACGTCAAATTCGTGGAGTAGACCGTCGTCGGTGCGTACACCCTTTGCCTCAATTGACTGGATACCTTCAGTGACGAGTTCGACGTTGTCACGATTGAGAGCTGGGTAGAAGTCATTGCTGATCAGCACGCGTTTGCAACCGAGCCGATACGTTGGCGTGAGCTTTTCACGCAGCCCCGCATCCTTGATCTGACGCTCGAGGTGCTCGCGCGACATGGTTTCGGCCTTGGTCATTCGCGTGGGATCTTTCACGAAGCCGAGCACCATTAGTTCGCGCCGCCAGTATCCCCACGAGCGAACGAGTCGTTGGGCGAGGGGCAACGTCGAAAAGATCTTCTTCGTGCGCTCGATGACGGGATGACCGAGGTGAGGAAGTACCCATGAGGGAGTGCGCTGAAAGATTTCGAGTTTTCCAACGAGAGGCGCGATCTCGGGCACAGTTTGGATGGCGCTCGCGCCGGTGCCGATGAGACCGACGCGCTTGCCAACGAGATCGACCGCGTCGTTCCACTTGGCGGTGTGCATAATCGGACCCTCGAAAAATTCGAGTCCTTTGATCTCGGGCAGCCGGGGCTCGGCGAGACCACCGGTGGCCATCACGACGCATCGCGCTAGGTACGCACCTTGGTTGGTTGTCAAACGCCAGAGCTTTTGCGTCTCGTCAAAGGTGACGTCCGTGACGTCGTGGTCGTAGTTGATCAGGTCGCGCAGTTGATACTCGTTGGCCACGTTCTGGAGGTACTGCTGAATCTCGGGCTGATAACTGTACGTGTTGGTCCATTGGGGGTTGGGCGCAAAGGAAAATGAGTAGAGATTGCTCGCCACGTCGCAGCGACATCCTGGATAGGTGTTATCGCGCCACGTTCCCCCGAGGTCGCTCGCGCGCTCGAAGATCGCGACGTTGGTCACGCCGCTCTGGCGAAGGCGAATGGCCGCGCCCAGACCGCCAAAGCCTGAACCAATGACCGCAACGTCGAGAACCATGACCTGACGCTACACATTCTTCGGAGAGGAAGAAATACTGCGGATAGCGTGACCGAGGTGAGTTACCGTCTTCGCTTTCGTCGCCTTTTGGGATCGCGCGTTCGCGCGCTGCGCCGCTATCTCAACGAAGTGGCGACCGTGGGGCCCAGTGACGACTACGCGAAGACGTTCTTCTACTTCGGTGAGCGCTCCGCTCTCATGGCGCCCCAGGGCGTCATCTACAACGAGCGCTATCTCTCGATCGGCGACGAGACGCTCATTGGCCCCAACGTCTGTCTTACGGCGGGGATCAACGGTGACCAAGAGATGCTCGCGACGCCCACCGTCATCATTGGTCGACACTGCGTGATTGGCCGGGGCTCGCACATCATTGGCCATTGGTCCATCGAACTC
>DATCBX010000205.1:0-18580 GCA_036511635.1 Acidimicrobiales bacterium
GAGACGGCTCCGCCCGTCACGTCGACGACGACGTCAAAGAAACGAGGATCACTCGGTGGAGTAATCCTTTGGCTCGTTCTGACCTTTCTCATCATCGCGCCAGTAGCGAGTTTTCTCATTCTGGGCGTGAGTCCGCGCGTCTTTCAACAAGGTCCGCAGTGGTTCACGCTCACGTACGTGCGCCAGGCCTTCTCTAGCTACTTCGGTCGGGGCATATTCAACTCACTATGGGTCTCGACGTTTGTCGCCATTATCTCCGTGAGCTTGGCGACGGCGCTGGCGTGGTTCATTCATCGAACCAACGTGGGGGGACGCCGATTTTGGGCCGTAGCGATGTGGCTGTTGTTGATGATGCCTACGTGGATGATGACCCTCGGATGGTCAGACCTGCTCCAACCCTTCGGCGCGGCGCAGGCCCTCGGGGTGAACACGTACTGGATCTATGGGGAGTTCTTTGGACCATTGGGCATCGTCGTCGTGCTCACGAGCGCGGCGTTACCTTTTGCGTACTTCATCGTCGCCGCTGGTCTTCAAGGACTTGGGCCCGAGTACGAAGACGCGGCGAGGATTCATGGCGCTGGTCCCGTGCGCAGCCTGCAGACGATTTTGCCGATCATCGCGCCGGCGCTTCTAAGTGCGCTCGCGATTAGTTTCGCTGAAACCATGAGCGACTTCGGCGTGGCCTTCACCCTTGGGTATCATTCGCACTTCCCGATGGCAACCTACGTGCTCTTCAGCGCGATCAGTAACTTCCCGGCAAACTTCTCGGTCGCGGCGGTCATCGCCGCCGTGTTGATCGTCTCGGTTATCCCTCCCGTCATGCTCCAGTCACACGTCATGAGGAAACGCTCGTACGCGGTGCTCTCGGGTCGCACGCATGCGCCGCGTCGGCGAGAACTCGCCCGCGGTCCTCGTGTCCTGGCGACGACGGCTGTGGCGGGCGTCTTCTTCTTAGCGCTTGGCGTGCCGATCCTCGGTGCCGTCATTGGCTCGCTCGTCAAGAATCTCGGTATCGACTCTCCGCACGGTGTCCAATTCACCCTGACGTACTACGCCCAGATTTTTCATCCGTCGATCTCAGGTAACAGTTTGGGCGCTCCGCTCCTACTCTCGAATCAGTTGGGTCTCGTCGTGGCAACCGGCACTGGCGTGTTAGCCGTCATCTTGGCCCGCCGTCTTATCGCCAATCCTGGAAGCTGGAGTCAACGCGTCACCGACGTCTTTCTCTTGGGATCGGTCGCGGTACCTGGTGTCGTGCTCGGCGTGGGTTACATCTTCTTCTACAACCTCAATTTCATCTCGCACAACGTGTTCAGTATCTACAAAACGTTGCCACTGCTGATTTTGGCTCTCGTGGCCAACGCTGTTCCGGGACAGACTCGATTCATGGCTGGTCCAGTCAGTCAGATTCAACCCTCGCTCGGCGAAGCCGCGCGCGTACACGGTGCGGGACGAATGCGCGCGTGGCGCACCACGAATCTCCCCCTTATGTCGCGGGTGTTGCTCTGGGGGTGGCTGCTCACCTTCACCAAGACCATCGCTGAATTGGCGATCTCACAGATCCTCTATCCGCCCAGTCAAGAACCGGCGTCAGTATCCATCCAGTCCTATCTCGCGAACTTCGCTCCCAACACGGGAACCGCGATGACCGTCATGACACTCTTCGAGATGCTCGCAGTCATTGGCATCGCGCTCTCGATCTACCGCTTAGTCACGCCGAAGGGATGGCGACGTGTTGGTTGGAGTGGGGTGCAGTCATGAGCAAGATGGCGCCACGCGCGGTGGGCGTATCGATGACCGACATCGGCAGAGTTTTCGGCGAGAAGCGAGCACTCGACGACGTAACAATCGATGTCGAGCCGGGAACCTTCCTCGTGCTGCTCGGGCCGTCGGGCTCGGGCAAAACGACGCTGCTGCGTTGTGTGGCCGGCATCGAACGACCGTCGAGCGGAACGATATCGATTGAGGGTCACGAAGTTGCCGGTCCGAAGATCTTTGTTCCTCCGGAACGACGAGGACTGGCAATGGTGTTTCAGGACTACGCCTTATGGCCGCACCTCAGCGTGAGAAAGAACGTGGCATACCCCTTAGCCAAGTCATCGTTGACCAAGGAACATCGAAACAGGCGATGCGACGATCTCTTAGAAAGGGTGGGCATCAGTCACCTTGGCGGGCGATTTCCCAATGAGCTCTCAGGTGGTGAACAACAGCGCGTGGCACTTGCTCGCGCCCTTGCGGCCGAAGTCGGACTCATACTCTTCGACGAACCGCTGTCCAATCTTGATGCTGATCGTAGAGAGCAACTTCGCATTGAAATCGCGACGTTGACGCGCGAAGCTGGCGCGACGGCGATCTACATCACTCACGATCAGTCCGAAGCTTTCGCACTCGCCGATCAAATTGGCGTTTTGAATCAGGGCCGACTGATTCAACTTGATACGCCAGAGATCATCTATCGCAAACCTGCGACGGCCTTTGTCGCTCGCTTCACCGGTATCGCGGGAGAGTTTCCGGTTCAGGTTCTTGGCAAGACGGGGAAGAATCGGGCTGAAGTCGCGTTGCCCTTTTCGTCGGGCCTCACAATCGAGGCGTCGACGACCGAGAAACTCGCCTCGGACGCGAACACGCGTCTCTTTGTGCGAGCCGCTGGTGTGACGCTGACCGCGCCCACGCACCACGAGGGAGTGTGCGGCGTCATTCGTGACGTGGCGTTCAAAGGCCATGGGTACGATCATGTTGTCGACGTAGGAAACGGCTATTCGCTCACGAAGATCTACTCGTCGACGAAGTTTGATCGCGGAGAGAACGTTAAGGTTGGTTTTGATTCTAAATCGTGTTTTGTAATGGATTCATCGAGAGAGGCGAAAGCAACGTGGTAGCAGTCACCGGATCTTCTGGGGTTTTCGTATTGGTAGCGGCGGTGTTTCTCGCGTCAGCGGTTGAGATGGTTGAAGCCCTCACAATTGTCGTCGCAGTTGGTCACACGCAGAGCTGGAGGTCCGCGCTCGAGGGCGTTGGCGCAGCGCTCGTCGCGTTGGGCGTTCTTATCGCGGCCATCGGTCCCGCTCTTGGTCACTTTCCCATAACGAGCCTTCGACTCATCATCGGCGGCGTACTGCTCGTTTTTGGAATGCAGTGGTTGCGGAAAGCGTTACTTCGATCAAGCGGGCTTAAAGCAAAGCACGACGAGGACGCTATCTACCAAAAGATGGTCAGCGAGTTGAAGAGCGAAGGGGAAGGTCCAGCGCGAGATCGTGTGGCCTTCGTCATGGCCTTTAAGGGCGTCTTTCTTGAAGGCATGGAAGTCGTCATCATCGTCATTACTCTTGGAGTCTCAGCGCACCGGCTCGGCGACGCCGTGTTGGCCGCGTTGGCCGCGCTCGTACTGGTAGGCATCATCGGCATGATCGTTGCCAAACAACTTTCGAAGGTTCCAGAGAACGCGCTGAAGATGACCGTTGGGATACTGCTCGTCAGTTACGGGACCTTCTTTACCGGCGAGGGATTGAAAGTTCGTTGGCCCGGCAATGACGCGTCCCTCCTGTTTCTCGCTGCTCTCTACGCGCTGATCGCCTGGGTCGTGCACGTGATCATTGGTGTCGCGGAGACGCCCAACAAAGTGAGCGCGGCGTGAAGAGTCAGTCGTCGTGGCCGATACGGATTATTAAGGGATTTGGAATGTTTTGGTGGGACTTTCTCGTTGGTGACACGCCGGAGTTGTTTCTCGCCGCTGTAGCGATCTTGGGCATCGTGGCCCTCGTGAGTCTCTCGGCACACGCCAACACAGTGGCGGTGATCGTACTGCCGGTCTTGGTGATCGCGTCCTTAGGACTTTCAGTTCTTCGAGGAGTTCGCGACTCGAAGAGAAGTTAAGGCTTCGCTCCAGCTATCTCGTACGCAGTCATTGAGAGCGAACCCATTTCGTAGCCGTCAATGAGTGTGGTAGCGGGCGTATTCGCCGCCGCGGAAAGGCCCGCGACGTAGGCCAAGGGAAGAAAGTGGTCAGGCGTCGGCACGGCCAAGGCGTAGTCACGGTGTGCGCTGGCGGTACCAAGATTGGTGGCGTCATTGGTCATGATCTGCCGCATCGAATCGTCGAAGCGGTGCGCCCAGTCTTTTCCTTCGCCGGGTGTGCTCCAATCAATAAGTCGTAAATTGTGCACAACGTTGCCACTGCCCAAGATGAGCACACCCTCTTTGCGCAGATCATGAAGCTTCGCGCCGAGGTTGAAGTGATAGTCAAAGGGCAGCTCGGCGTTAATGGATAACTGCAGAACTGGCACGTCCGCCTTTGGAAACATGTGCACGAGTACTGACCACGTGCCGTGGTCGATGCCCCAACTATCAGAGTCGAGTCCCACGTACGTTGGCTCAACGACGTCGATGACGCGTCGGGCGAGTTCGGGGTCTCCGGGCGCGGGGTACTCGACGTCAAAGAGAGGCTGTGGAAACCCATAGAAATCGTGAATTGTCCGGGGCATCTTCATGGCGGTGACGGCGGTGATATTGACGTACCAGTGCGCGGAAATGACGAGCACAGCTTTGGGCTTGGGAAATGAAGCGCCAAACGCGGTCCAGGACTCGGTGTAGCGATTGTGATCGAGGGCGTTCATGGGATTGCCGTGTCCAATAAACGCGGCGGGCAGTAGCTCTGACATGGTCACCTCACTTCGACACTTCAGCGTAGCGGTGTCAACTTGACGAAATGCAGTCCTAACCTGGATGTATGCGAAATCGGTGGGGTATAAGTGTGGCGCTGGTACTGACGTCGCTCGTTGCGCTTGGCGTAGCGACGATCACGTCGGCGACAACATCGACAACAACGACCACGATGGGCTCGCCCACGACAACAACACTCGCGGTGTCAAACCTCGCGTGCGCGTCGAAGATTGTCGCGACGTGGTCGCTGGTTCGCCAAGCCAACGAAACAGTCTCCGTTTCGGTAAACGCGCTTGACATTGGCGCCATGGGTCCCGCGGCGACTGCGGGCTACGGCGGCATTCTCCTTTTTGGCACGACTGCTCCAGCGAAATTCTCGGCAATCGTTGCGACGTTGCAACGAGAGACACCTGGGAAGTACGCGATGCTCGTAATGACTGACCAAGAAGGTGGGGGAGTTGAACGTTTGACGAACTTGGTTGCCACGTTGCCGTGGGCTCAGACCATGGGAAAGAACCTGAGCCCCACTCAGATAACGGCGGAAGGTCGACGAGTCGGTGCTTCGATGAAGTCCGTGGGTATCAACACTGACCTCGCGCCCGTGCTCGACGTCGATGGTCGCGCGGTTGAGCCGGGTTCGACTAACCCCGACGGGTACCGTTCCTTTAGTGGCGTGGCGTCCAAAGCAGCCAGTGACGGCGTTGCGTTTCTCAACGGACTTCGATCAGCACACGTAACGTCGGTCGTCAAGCACTTTCCTGGACTCGGTTACGCCACGGGCAATACCGACTACGGACCGGCCGCTACGTTGCCGTGGACGAAACTGAAGACAACGGGACTCATTCCCTTCCAGGCCGCAATTAATGATGGCGTGTCCGCGGTTATGTTGTCGAACGCCACTATCCCGGGATTTTCGTCGTTGCCCTCAAGCATTTCGCCCGTCGTCATTCGGTATCTTCGCCAGAAAATGGGATTCAGTGGTCTTATCGTCACGGACGCACTTTCTGCGGGCGCGCTGAGCCTCATCCATCTGGGCGTTCCCGCCGCGTCCGCAAAGGCCCTGGAAGCGGGGGCCGATCTCGTGCTCGCGGGATCGTCCTCGTCGCCAGCCGCTTCACTTCATCTCGCATTGTTGACGTCGAACGCGATTCAAAAAGCGGTGACTACTGGCGCACTGCCACTGGCGACACTAGAAGCCGCGGACGCGCAGGTTCTCGCGAGCGAAAATACTTTTCTGGTCTGTTAACTCGCCCTCGCACATTCGTCTACAGGTAGTGCGGCGGACGTTCGTCGCGGTCGGTGCGTAGCCGAGCTATCTCGTCTTTTAGACGCTGAATCTCGTCGCGAAGAGCGCGAAGAGTGGCCTCGGGATCGTCACTGACTGGTTCATCGTTAGCCACACACTAAGGATTACACACCTTGCGGTAGGTACTACTGCACGCTTTGACAATGCCAGCGCAGACCCAAAGTGTTCGTTATCGTAAGGGGCTGACGACCCGTCGTCGGGTTGTCTCAAGGGGGATGGAATGACAACGTACGATACGGACTCGAAGGATCATGATCGACTTCGCGCGCTGGGCTATAAACAAGAACTGTCGAGAGTTCTGTCGCTCTTCGACAACTTCTCGGTGGCCTTTAGCTATCTCAGTCCGATGGTGGGTATTTACTCCATCTTCGTGATTGGCATTGGCGCCGGTGGACCGCGCTACATCTGGACGATCCCGATAGTCGTGGCCTTTATGACACTTGTCGCACTGGTCTTTGGTGAGCTAGCGAGTGAATACCCGCTCTCGGGCGCGTTGTACCAGTACGGCAAATTCAACGTAGGACCCCGATTTGGTTGGTTCGTTGGCTGGATCTACGGCTTCGCGCTCTTAGCTACCGTGGCCTCCGTCGACTCAGGCATCGTTGGCTATATCACGGACCTCTCAAATATCTGGTTCAAGACCCATTTCGATCCATCTAATCACGTCACGATTTTCTGTGTCGTGGCGGTGGTGATCGTGATTTCAGCAATCCTCAACTCGGTTGGTGCGAAGATTCTTGGCCGCGTGGCGCGCTTTGGTGTCTACGTTGAGACCATCGGAACTTTTGGTGTGTTCATTGCACTCGCGATAAAAGGCTTTCACCACAACTTGGGCTACATCTTTACGACCCAGGGCGCTCAGTTCGCTAAAACCAACGCGTTCGGCGTGAACTTTGGTGGTCACTGGTTGACCGGCGCCGCGCTTGTCGCGATTCTGGCCAACGTGTACATCTTCTACGGATTTGAATCAGCGGGTGATATTGCCGAAGAGACCGTTGACGCGGGACGTCAAGTCCCCAAGGCCATGCGCAACGCAATCCTGTATGGCGGTGTTGCGTCATTCGTCCTTGTGCTGGGTCTCTTGCTGGCGATTCCAAAGACTGGATTCGCTTCCGTCGTCACGGGTGGCATCCCCGTCATTCTCGCCTCACTGCCCAGTTGGCTTCAAGATTTCTTCTTGGTGATGGTGATCATTGCGTTCTTCAGTTGTGGCACGGCAGTTATGGGCGCGGGCTCTCGCGTGGTCTTTGCACTTGCGAGAGATAACGCGTTGCCCGCGAGTAGCACGTTGAAGAAAGTGACGTCGACGCACAAGACGCCACGTAACGCGATCATATTGGCCACGATTATTCCCTTTGCGTTCTTGCTCTTGGTGCTGGTCAATCCATCGAAGCCCGTGCACGTGCTGTGGTTTTACTACCCGGCGCACGTGAACGCACTCTTTGCGCTGGTGTCCTTCGCGACCTCGGGTATCTACTTGTCCTTCTTTCTCACGGTGGCTGGTTCATTTATTGCTAAGCGTCGAGGTTGGAAACCAAGTGGTGCCTTCACGCTCGGCAAGTGGAGTACGCCGGTCACGTTGGCCGGTGGCATCTATCTGCTTCTCATGCTGCTCGACATTGTCTGGCCCAGTTCGCTCTCGAGTGGACGAGGCGTTCTCTTTAACTACGGCTGGATCACGTTGCTCGTGATGTTCATCATTGTGGTTGCTGGGGGGCTGTACGAGGCCCTTTCTCGTCCAGATAAGAAGCCGAAGCAACAAAGTTTCAATAGTTAAACTGAATCGTCGAGTCGCTGGGGCCACCACGCTCCAGCGGCTCGGCGTTTTGCAGTTGTAGTGTCCGACAAAGTTCAAGTCGAACGAGCACTCGGTGAATTTCTGCCCCCGTTGTGGCGCACCCGTCGTGGGTGCATTTTGGAAGAACTGTGATGCGCCAACGGTCATCGTGGATGGCGTGCTCATCGGTGACGACGCGATGATTGCGCACTCGCTCGAGGCGCTCCATCGTCGCGCACTTCCTTTTTGACGCGGTATTGATCACTATCTCAATTCTGCATTAGCGCACACCACTGATATCGACATCGTTGCTGCCGCTTCTTTGTAGTGTGGAGCAACTCTAGGTAACGAAACGTTTGAAAGGTTGCTCGTGCCGTACTGCGCAAACTGTGGGACGCAAGAGCTGAGCGACCAAAAATTCTGCACGGTATGTGGCACGCGCTCAATGAGCACTCCCGTCGGTGCCACGCCACTCTCGTATTTTCCGATGGACGCTGCCCTTCCAGCAAGGCCAACGGGACTCGCGCATTTCTGGTGGCGAGTGCTGAGCTTCACAATGGATTCGTTGATCATTGGCGTGGCCGTAGCGCTGCCGCTCAGGCTTTCGCACCAAAACTTTTATCTCTCCGCAACCATTCAAACGTTGGCGGCGTTCTTCTACGGGGCACTCTTTATTGGCTACGGCAACGGCCAGACCTTGGGCATGAGGGTAGTGAGAGTGCGCTGTGTTCGATCGTTCGATCGAGAAAAGGTCGAGCCCAGCCGCGCCTTTCGTAGAGCGCTTTGTTACAGCGTGTTGCTCTTCATTGGCGCGCTGTATCAACTTCACGTGACGCAGAATCCAACCAATCAACAGTCCATCGAAAATGGAAAGCAAGGCCTGATCTACTTCTTGTTGGTGATTCCTCACTATCTAGATCTGTTGTGGGTGGCGTGGGACAAGAAAAACCAGACGCTGCACGACAAGTTCGCTCAAACGATCGTGATTCGTGAACCAAGGGTCGTGGCCTAGAACTCTGGCTGTCGAATGATCAGGGGTACGATGTGGCATGCTCGCCATGATCTTTGGTCCATCAATGGGCTTCGTTGGTTTTGGGCTCGTACTGATGGTGCTCGCCTACGCCCTGCCAATCATGGCGATTGTGGACGTGTCGGGAAAGTCTCGAGTGGCGTTCTACCAAGCCGACTCGTCCAAGACCGCGTGGATCATTGTCCTCGCGATTGGACTCTTATTTTGGCCACTCGGTATCGTGTCGTCCGCTTATTACTTCTTGGGCGTGCGTCGTCGAGTCCTTAACTTTCAAAAAGGTTCGGACCTCTAGTTCGACCCATTTCAAAAAGTTTGCGGACTACGGGAAGAGCCCGCGCAGTTCGGTCGCTTCGGCAATTCGCTCGACTCCTACGACAAGGGCCGTGTCACGAAGGGGAACATTGAGTTGTTCATGGCGCACCCAGACTGAATCGAACGCCTCGTGCATCGTCTTTTCGAGACGTTGCTGAAAGAGTTCGAGCTCCCACATGAAACCTTGGAGGTCTTGCGCCCATTCGAAGTAGGACGCTACGACACCGCCGGCGTTCGCGAGCACGTCAGGGACGACCTGAATATTGCGACTCGTCAGGACCGCTGCACCTTCACCCGTTGTTGGTCCGTTCGCGGCTTCGACCATGATTGACGCGGCCATGGTCGACGCGACCCGCTCATCGATCACGCCTCCGAGCGCCGCGGGTATAGCGATGTCGCTCGGTAGTTGAAAGAGTTCGTTGGCGTGAATCTCATCGCCTCCGGGGTAGCCCATGATGGTCTTGGCTTCATCGAAGTGTGCCGCCATCTTGAGGTGGTCAATGCCGTCGGGTACGTATATCGCGCCGTGAACGTCAGCGAGGCCCACGACTTTCATGCCTCGTTGACTAAGCAGTTTGATCAACGGTGAGCCCACCTTGCCGTAACCCTGGATCACGACGCGCTCGCCTTCGGGCGTGCGATTGAGTTGCTTTAAGAGTGCAATGGCGCAGATTGTCACCCCAAAGGACGTCGCTCCGGCGTGACCGAGTGAACCGCCAATGGCGAGGGGTTTGCCGGTGACAACGCCGGGCACGTTGTGGCCACTCAACATCGACACGGTGTCCATGATCCAACTCATGACTTGGGGATCGGTGTTGATGTCGGGAGCAGGAATGTCGCGGTCGGGTCCGATCATTGGTGCGATGGAGAAGGCGTAACGACGCGTGAGTCGCTCGAGTTCACCGCGCGACAACAACGAGGGATCGACCTTGACGCCACCTTTAGCGCCGCCGTAGGGAATGTTCACGACCGCGCACTTGATAGACATGTCGGCGCTGAGCGCAGCGATCTCGTCGACGTTCACGCTGGGGTGAAAGCGAATCCCGCCCTTGCCCGGACCTCGCGACGTGTTGTGCTGAATACGCCATCCGGTGAACATGTCGATTTCGCCCGAGTCTCTTCGAACCGGAACCGCGACTTCGAGTATTCGCTCCGGGGTGACGATTCGTTGAATCATCCCATCGTTAAGGCCCAGCAGATGGCCGGCCTGTTCGATCAGTGAAGCGACGTGGAGCCAAGGATTGAACTCCTCGGGGTGTACTTCGTGAGGACGCGTGACCACAGTCATCAGCCTTTGGATCATAGAAAGCGCCGTTGCTTTCCTCTGCCAGGCTAGGGGAGACGGGCTCATCTTTGGGCCCGGGTTGACCGATTTTCTTCTCTATCTCCGTCAGATACTCTGACACCCAGCACGTGTGAAAGGTCCGTTATGAAAATTACGACGATGATGAGCTACGCCGGGGGCTTTAAGCAGGCGGCGCGTGACGTCGCGGACATGGAGAAGGCCGGACTCGACCTGGTCTGGGTCGCCGAAGCCTACGGTTTCGACAGTCCATCGCTCATGGGCTATTTGGCTGCTTTAACCGAGCGCGTAGAGATTGGCGCGGCTATTTTGCCCATCTATACCCGCACTCCGACGCTGATCGCGATGACCGCGGCGGGCGTTGACGCACTCTCCGACGGTCGTTTTCACCTGGGCCTGGGCGCCTCGGGCCCTCAAGTAATTGAGGGATTTCACGGTGTGCCCTACACCAACCCGCTCGGTCGCACGCGTGAAATCGTCGAGATCTGTCGTGACGTATGGAAGCGCGAAGCGCCCCTCGTCCACCAGGGCAAGAACTTCACGCTGCCACTGCCCTCGGAGCTCGGCACCGGACTCGGTAAGCCCCTCAAGATCATTGCCCACCCGGTGCGCAGTGAGATCCCCATTTGGATCGCCTCACTCGGAGAAAAGAACGTCGAACTGACCGCAGAAATCGCCGACGGCTGGCTACCGATCCTTTTTATTCCCGAGCGCGCGAACGACGTGTGGGGCAAGGCAATCGCGGCCGGTAACGCCAAACGTGCGTCGACTCTGGGTCCGATGATGATCAACGCCGGAGGACTGCTGGCCATTGGCGAGGGCGAGGACGTCGTGGCGCTGCGAGAGTTCCAGCGTCCGATGGTCGCGCTGTACGTCGGTGGCATGGGCGCTAAGGGTAAGAACTTCTACAACGAACTGGCGATTCGTTACGGTTTCGAAAAGGAAGCCGAGATCATTCAAGACCTGTATCTATCGGGCAAGAAAAAAGAGGCGGAGGCCGCGGTGCCAGCAGAGTTCTTAGAGCTCACGACACTTTGTGGTCCAAAGAGTTACGTCAAAGATCGCGTCGCAGCCTTTAGGGCGGCGGGCGTCACCCACCTGCAAGTTCACCCGATTCCTCAGGGCGATCAGACCGCGGCCTCACTCATTGAGACCGTCAAGGAGATGCTTTAGGACTCCGCGCGAGTGGCGTCGCGACCACCTGAGGCGAGCCACGCGTCGTACATGACGGCGTAGGCCCCACCTTGGGCGAGTAGTTCTTGAGGCGTACCCATTTCGACGATGCCGCCCTTATCGATGACGACGATGCGGTCCGCGCGTTGCGCGGTGGTGAGCCGATGCGCGATGAGAATCGCCGAGCGCCCTTCGAGGAGCGTGTCGAGCGCGCGTTCGATGACGGTCTCGCTTCGTAGGTCAAGCGACGAGGTCGCCTCGTCGAGAATTAAAACACGTGGTCGCGCCAAAAAGGCGCGCGCGAGAGCGAGTTGCTGACGTTCCCCGGCGCTGAGCGTTTGGCCTCGCTCGTGCACGGGCGTGTCGAGCCCTTGGGGCAAGCGGTCGACCAACTCGCGCAGTCCTACGACGTCGATCGCGGTCTCGATGTCGTCGTTGCTGACGCCGAATCGACCAAAGCTCAGGTTCGTGCGAATCGAGCCGGCGAAGAGGAAAGCCTCTTGGGGTACCACGCCGAGTTGTGAGCGAAGGGAGCGCAAGGTGACGGTGCGAATGTCAATCCCGTCAAGCAAGACGCGTCCCGACGTCGGGTCGTAGAAACGATTGGCGAGTTTGGCCATGGTGGATTTACCCGCGCCGGTTGGTCCAACGAAGGCCACTGACTCACCAGGTGCGATCTCTAGATTTACGTTGTGTAAGACAAGAGTGTCGGGGTTGTAGCCAAAACTCACGTTCTCAAAGGTGATACGTCCTTCGATAATGGGCAAATCCACGGCGTTTTCAACTTCGTCGACTGACGGTGGGATCTCGAGCAACTCGCGCAGGCGAATGATCGACGAGCGACCTTGCTGGAGACTGTTGTACTGCTGGACTAAGAGCTGGATTGGTGCGAAGAAGCGGTTGAGGTACAAGAAAAAGGCAATGAGGACCGCGACGTTGAGTTGGTGTTCGAGCACCATGTGTCCGCCGATGCCGAGCAACAAACCTTGGCCCAAGATGCCGATCATCACCGTCGATGGTCCGTAGATAGCGTTCACTCGACCGGTGTAGAGGTTGGCGTCGCGGTACGCACCCACGACGTGGCGGTGGTTGCGGATGTTGCGCTTCTGGCGGTTATTCGCGGTGACGACACGAATGCCGTAAAGCGACTCAGAGAGGTCGGCCAACACAAGCGCGATGCGGTCGCGGCTCAAGAGGTATCCCTTTTCTGACGCGTGGTGAAACCAGATGGAAAAGACGAAGAGCAGCGGCACGATGAGCAAGACCGTCCACGCCGCGAGCACCGGGCTGTAGATAAAGAGCACGATGGTGATGACGACCATGGTGAGTCCCTGTAAGGCGAACTGACTAATGCCGTCTTGGAGGAGTTGTTGGAGATTCTCAACGTCGCTGGTCATGCGACTCATCAGGACGCCAGCCTTTTCATCGGTGAAAAAGTCGAGGCTTAGGCGCTGAAAGTGAGTGAAGACGCGAATCCGTAGGTCGTGCATCACCCGTGATGAGAGTTTGCCCGTTACCTCGACTTGCTTTCGTTGAAAGTAGACGCTTATGAGTCCGAGCGCAAGGTACAAGAACGCACAGGCGCCGATGACCGTGAGCGAATGGTGACCGTGCTCCATCCCATGACTTATGGCAAATTCGGTGAGCAACGGTCCCGCTTGAAGGGTGAGACTGATGATGATGACGAGGAGTGATCCGCTGACAACCCACTTGGGATAAACCGAGATCAGTTTTGGCAACGTGAGACGCTGACGTTCCTTGGCATTAGGGCGCTGCGTGAAGTGAACGTGCGAAGGGGCGTGCTCTGGTTCGGTGGCCAGCAACTTGGTGGCTTCGTCCATCAATTCACTCGGAATACCGCCAAAGGGGAGACCCGTATTACCACTACTAGCGAACGCTTGACCGCCGCCGGCGCCGCCCCCCCAACCGCCGCCCCAGCCCATTACTCGACCTCGCCCGTAGCCGTAGTTTGCGCGAGTATCTGTGAGTAAAGAGGAACTTTCGCCAATAGATCGTCGTGAGTGCCGCTCGCCACGACGCGACCTTCGTCAAGTAGCAGAACGCGACTGGCGAGCGCGATGGTGGAGATGCGGTGCGCGATGACGATCGTCGTGCGCTCTGAAAGAAGTCCTCGTAGCGCTTCGTATATTCCGGACTCGACGTGTACGTCAATAGCGCTCGTCGCGTCATCAAGGATCAGAACCGGAGGGTTCAGAAGTAACGTGCGCGCGATTGCGATTCGTTGGCGCTGACCACCGGACAACGTGTAGCCGCGTTCTCCCACGATGGTGTCGTAGCCCTCGGGTAGGCGAACAATGAACTCGTCGGCGTTGGCGGCCAGTGCCGCGGCGTGAATCTCCTCAATCGTCGCGTCGGGTCGACCGTAGGCGATGTTTTCACGAATAGACACTGAAAAGAGAAATGGTTCGTCGAGCACGACGCCAACGTTTTCTCGTAACGAGTGCAGGGTTACGTCGCGAAGATCATGCTGATCAATGGTGATGCTGCCTTCGGCGATGTCGTAGAAGCGTGTTAGGAGGCGGGCCACGGTGGACTTTCCAGAGCCGGTCCGTCCTACGATCGCGACGGTCTCGCCAGGGGCGATGTGGGCGTCAAAGTCGGTGAGGATCTCAGCGCCGTTGGCGTAGGTGAACTTGACGTGGTTGAAGTCAATCGTGCCCTTGACGTGGTCGAGGTCGTAGGCGCCGGGCCGCTCGACGATGTCGGGTCGCTCGTCAAGTATCTCGAAGATTCGCTCGGCGCTGGCTTTGGCGCGTTGGCCCATCATCACGAGCTGGCCGAGCATCATGAAGGGCGCTTGGAGCATCAAGAGGTACGCGTTGAACGCGAGAATGTTGCCGATAGCGAGGTTGCCGTGGAGCACCATGTAGCCGCCGAAGAACAACACCAGGGCGAGACCGAGTTGGGGAAGGTTCTGCACCCACGGCGACCAGACAGCTCGAATATTGGCGTCTTTTATATAAGCCCAGGCGACGCGTTCGGCTGCGTCAGCGAGGCGATCGATCTCGGCCTCTTCTTGGGCGAAGGACTTCACGACGCGAACGCCGTTGACATTTTCATCGACGATCGTGGCGACTTCAGCGAGGCGTGCCTGAGTGATCCACGAGATCGGAAACATGACTCGGCGCATCTTGATACCAACGAAGTAGAGAAGCGGCATCACTGTCATGGCAATGAGCGCGAGCAGCCAGTTGATGGAGAGCATGAAACCAAAGGCGACGATTCCGATAAAGCACTGCACGACGATGAGTGGCGCGAAGGTGGAGTACATCTGTACGCTGCGAATGTCGCTGTTCGCACGACTGATGAGTTGGCCCGACTGCACTCGGTCATAGAAACTGAACGACAACCACGTCATGTGTTCGTAGATAAGAGAACGCAGGTCGGCTTCGACGTTGTACGCCGTGTCGTACACGTACCGACGCGAGACGATGCCCGTTACGCCCGCGAGAAGTCCGACAATCACGATCGCGATGACGTCACCGTGAAGTGAATAGTGGTGTTTCTGTAGCGTGTAGTCAATGTCGTGGCTCAACATGTTGGGGACCAAGACTTGAAAGATGAGGCTAACGAACGATAGGCCGATCGCAACGATGAACGTGAGTCGATGCGACTTGATGACGGGAAGAATTCGACGCCACCAGGGAAGATTCTTATCCCTAGAAATCTCGGCGCGTGGACCCGGGTACGTTGAAGTGACCCCACCTAATGGATTGGAATCGCCCCCTCGAGCTTGCTGGACGCGCTCGGAGAGGGAAGAAGACATCAATCAATTCTACCGACCGGCCTTTAAGGCCGGTCCGCGAAGTTTGAGCTCGAATTTAGCGATTAGCGAGTGCGAGGACGTAGTGTGACCACGTGGAATCGCTACTCGTTGTTCAACATCCGGTGGTCGCCGACAAGGTCCGCCAACTGCGCGACGTGCACACGTCGAACGCCGACTTCCTACGGTTGGCTGGTGAGATCTCTCGCTTCGTAACGTATGAAGCATTTCGAGACGCTCCCGCGACTCTTACGACCGTCGACACGCCCGTAATGAAGGGCGCACCGGCCATTCATATTGATACGGAGTATTTGATCGTTCCGATTCTGAGAGCTGGTCTTGGGATGAGTCCGGCGGTCCAAGAAGTGCTGCCACACCACCGCGTTTGCCTCGTTGGACTGAGGCGTAACGAAGAGACGTTGAAACCCGACGTTTACCTTGACGGACTACCCGAGACTCTCGAGGGTGTACACGTGGTGCTCTGTGACCCCATGCTCGCCACCGGCGGTTCGCTCGACTGTGTCATTGAGATGTTGCGTGAACGGGGTGCCGGAGAGATCACGGTGCTCTGTCTCATCGCAGCCCAGCCGGGCGTCGACTTCGTACTGTCTCGTCACCCCGACGTGACGATCGTCACCGCGGCACTTGACGCGGAACTGAACGATGTTGGCTACATCACGCCGGGCCTCGGCGACGCGGGCGATCGTCTCTTTGGACCACCCGCGCGTTAGCTCTTAGAGGCCGATGTCCTCGTGCCAGAGTTCGGGGTGTTCACTAATGAACGTTGCCAGTAGCGTCGTGCAGGCTGGATCATCCAGCAGGACAATTTCGACACCCAGTTCCGCGAGCCAGTCGTGACCACCGTAGAAGTTCTCTGCCTCACCGATCACGACCGTGCCGATGTTGAACTGGCGTACGAGACCCGAGCAGTACCAGCATGGCGAAAGGGTCGTCACCATAACGCACTCGGGGTAGTCGCGGCGTCGCCCGGCCTTTCGAAAGGCGTCGGTTTCGGCGTGCACTGACGCGTCGTCTTCTTGAACTCGTCGATTGTGACCAGAACCGAGCAACGTACCATCGCGCAAATATAAAGCCGCGCCGATTGGTATGCCGCCTTCGCTAAGGCCCAGCAAGGCCTCGTCGTAGGCGGTTGAGAGCATCTGTTTTGCGAGTGAATGTACCAAGGGTGTTTTTGTAGCTGTCATGAACTAAGTATGCTCCCCACCGTGACTAGAGGAACGTATTCCGTTGAAATTGGATCGCAGCACGTTGATCTACCCGTGGTGTCGTTGAACGAAAATTTGGCGTTGGCGCTACTCATCACGGTGGACATGGGTATTGCCTTTATGGCCAAGGCTGGCGAAGAGTTGGCCAACGTACTCGCGCCCTACGACGTGGACATCGTGGCGACCGTGGCGACGATGGGCATTCCTCTGGCGGTAGAGGTGACGCGGTATTTGGGGCTCGATCAGTACGTTACGTTGCACAAGACACCCAAGATTCACTTGGCTGACGCTTTCAGTGAACCGGTGCGCTCCATCACCACCGACACGGAACAGCGTTTGCTCTTTGACCGAGCACGCCTTGGCGACGTTGAAGGTAAGCGCGTCGCGATCGTCGATGACGTTATTTCAACGGGAGCCTCGACCGGGGCGACGCTGAGGTTGCTGCGAAGAATTGGCGCTGAGATCGTCGTGATCGGCACACTCGTGACAGAAGCGTCGCTGTGGCGCCAATCGCTCGGTGACGACGCCTCGATGGTGCGCGCGTTGGGATCGATTCCCGTGTTTCGACCTGACGGTGCGGGCGGGCTGATAGAAGATTGGAACGGTTAATCTGCGCCGCGCCCGCCAGAAGTCTGGCGGGCGCGGCGAGACTGCCTAGCTCGTGGGTTCGAGTTCCTTTTGACGCGCCACTTGCTTAGCAACGTTGCCCGTTAGTTTCTCGAGGATGAAGTAGAGAAGTCCTCCTACGATGATGCCTACCGGCACCGAGAAGTCGGCGCCGCCGTACCAGCCAGCGCTACATACGCTGTGCACCAATTTGCCCGCGCACGCGCCACCGTAGTGATTCGAGACCGGCGTCATCCAGTGGAAGGGGAAGTTGATTGGTGGCGGAGCCTTGGAGTAACAGAGTGTCGCCGCGACGAGGCCCACAAAGAATGCGACGATGCCGTTCCAGTTGATGCCCTTGGAGCCAACGAAGTAGATGCTTCCGCTGTCGCGACGTTGAAGTTCTTTGGCGCTGTAGCGATAGCGTCGCAGTAGCCAGTCCACCATCATGATCGCGAACCACGGAGCGATCCACACGATAATGACGCCGACGAACTCTTTCATATAGAGGGAGAACGTGGACTGAAACTCCGCCCAGATTGTCAGGCCACACGCGAGTATTGAGTCCAACACGACAGCCTGGTAACGCTTCAGGCGAAGTCCCATTGCTTGGAGCGAGACGCCCGAGGAGTAAAGGTCGAGCGAGTTGATGCCAAAGAGTTGCACGATGGCGAACAACAAGAACAACACGATGACCCAACTAGGAATGAAGTGCTGACCGTGTAGCGCCTCGAAGGGATTCGCACCGTTCCAGGCGGCAGATTGCGTGGGCGAGGAGAGGAACGTGAAGGTGGCCGCGCCAAGGATCATCATGAAGATCTCGGGAATAGCGGTGCTCACGAAGATCCAACCGACGATTGAACCCTTCGAAGAATTACGAGGCAGATAACGGGTGTAGTCGTTGCCACACTCAGTCCAACCCAGGCCCGAAAGCGCGATCGTGAAGGCGAGGCCGGCGGTGTAAAGCTGCCAACCGCCGCCAAAACCTTTGAAGCTCGATGATCCGTGCTTGAGATCGTAGATGGCGAGCAACACGAAAATAGCGCCAAAGGGAATAATCAGCGCTCGCAGCACCTTGACCATGGTCGCGTGACCGAAGTAGGGCATGACCGCTTGAATCGACGCCGCGAGGATAATGAAGATCACCTTCATAGGCGATCCAACGTTAAATCCCGCCATCTGGCAGAGCACAATCGCCGCGCCAACGATAAGGATAAGTCCTTCGGTTTCAAATCCCAACTGGGTTATCCAGTTAAAGAAACTGACCAGGCGCGATCCATTGGTGCCAAAGGGTGCTCGTGAGATTGTGAAGGCGGTCGTTCCCGTCTCAGGACCTTGCAATGACGCAAGACCCAACAATAAAAAGGAGAGATTGCCGAGAACGATGATGCTCACGGCGGTCCA
>DATCBX010000206.1:0-5039 GCA_036511635.1 Acidimicrobiales bacterium
CCGGTCCCTACCTTCAGTACGCGCACGCCAGAGTCAGCTCGATTTTTCGCCGGCTTGAGGCTCCGTACCATGCGGGCGCGGCGAACTTTGCGTTAGGAGCAAAGGCTGAGAGAGAACTCGCACTGGGGCTACTGGCTCTACCCGAGGCGTTCGCGTCATCGCTCTCGAGCCTTCAGCCCCATCGCCTCTGCACGTACCTGTTCGATCTCGCGCAGCGATTCACGTCCTTCTACGACGCCTGTCCCGTGTTGTCGGCGGAAGGTGCGTTGCGTGATGAACGCTTGGCACTCTGTGATCTGACGGCGCGAACCTTGCGACTAGGACTTGCCGTTTTAGGCATCGATACGCCAGACCAGATGTAATTTTCTTCGACCGGACTTCCTAACTAGAGTACGAACGACGGTGAAACGCCGTCTCAGATTCTGGGGGAAATGTATGCAGGTGAAGGCCTCAATTGTCAGCGAGCTCCACGGTCCCTGGCACACCGAGACGATTGAAATCGACGATCCACACGCAAACGAGGTCAAGGTCAAGATGGCCTTTGCGGGCATGTGCCACTCTGATGAGCACCTTCGCACCGGTGACATGGTGCCCGACGCCTCTTTAATCGAGTTGCTCTCGGGACGCAGTTCAATGTTCCCCGTTATTGGTGGTCACGAGGGATCGGGCGTGGTTGAGTCTGTTGGCGACAACGTCACCTCACTCAAGCCAGGCGATCACGTTGCGGTGTCCTTCATTCCTTCGTGTGGTAAGTGCGAGTTCTGTGCTTCTGGGCGTCAATACATTTGTGACCTCGGCGCGCACACGCTCGTTGGTCCGATGATCTCTGATGGTACGTGGCGCCACCACTTCGGTGACACGGATCTCAACCGCATGTGTCAACTCGGCACGTTCTCTGAATACATTGTGGTCCACGAGGCGTCGCTCATTCGGATCGAACCCTGGTACGACTTGCGCGCGGCCGCTTTAATCTCTTGCGGCATCGCAACTGGCTTCGGTTCGGCCGTTAACCGCGGCGGCACCAAGCCCGGTGACACCGTTGCCGTTATTGGCGTCGGTGGCGTTGGTTCGGGCGCCGTGCAAGGTGCGGTGCACGCGGGTGCTCGCGCCGTCATTGCCATTGACACCAATCAGTCCAAGGTGGATCGGGCGCTGAAGATTGGCGCCACGCATGGTTGCAATACCACGCTGGACGCAGCGTTCACGATTCTTCCCGAGCTCACGAGTGGAAAGAACTGTGACGTCACGATCATCACAGTTGGCGTTTTAACCAGTGAACTGCTTGAGCAGGCTCGTGCAATCACGGCCAAGGGTGGCGTCATTGTCGCGACGTCAATCGCGCCGATCAGTCAGCAGACCGTCGAGCTCAATGTTTTTTCGCTCTCGATGTTCAACCAAGAGATTCGTGGCACAGTCTTTGGCTCAGAGAGCCCGAGAGTTCAGGTTCCACGACTTCTTCGTTTGCATCACGAAGGCAAACTTCATATTGACGATCTCGTCACGCAGGAGTACACGCTCGACAACGTGCAACAGGGATACGACGACCTCGAATCGGGAAAGAACGTCAGAGGAGTTGTGCGCTTTTAGTAGCGGTTCGAGATCGTAACGAAGAGTTGGGTTAGTCGTAGACGTCGCGACGATGACCGACAGTGATTACCACCATGAGAAGAACATCGCGCTTTATGACATAGATGATTCGATAGTCACCAACGCGAAGTCGGTAGCCATCGCGTCCCCGGAGAGGTTTTGACGCCGGCGGCCGAGGATCTTTAGCGAGAAGCGCAATTGCCCCTTTGATGCGAGGTTGAGCTAGTCGGTCAATTTTTCGAAGGTCGCGAAGTGCCGCTGGTTTGAACTCGACTCGGTAGTCGCTCATGACCAACCCAGATCGGCCTTCACCTGCTCCCAAGGGATATTGTCGCCCTCTTCGGCCATCGCGGCATCAAACATTGCAATGTCCTGCATCTCTTCGAAGGCTTCAATCATCGCTTCATAACGGTCGGCACTAATGAGAACGGCGGCAGGTTTTCCGTAGAGTTCTATGACCACTGCTTCGCTTTGCGACGTTTCAATGACGTCAGAGAGTGTTTCGCGAGCCTTACTCACCGAGATTTTCACCATAGTCGTATTGTACAAGATAATAGTTATTTCGTACAAATCTTCCGGTTTTCGAAATGGGCGCCAACGCGACAAATCCGCCTTCACGCGAAAATGCTCGCGTGAAGGCGGGTTTGTGTTCGTGCAAACTCATCGGCCGCTGGCCGTTAGTGAACGCCAGCTCCTACAAGGTGGAGTCCCTGTACTGCCGCGAGCTCTTCTGCGTCACTGCGCATCTGCTGAGCGAGGTCCTTGAACTCGTCAAGTGCGGGGTTTACCCCAACGAGGGTGAATTCGTTTTCCACAATGCGTAGGTCAAGGCCCCAGACGTCTTCGAGGATTCGACGAATCCAACCCGTCGAGTGGTCCCAACCTTCGCGAGGCGTTCCTGCTCCGTAGGCGCCACCACGCACGACCACGAGCACCGCGGGCTTGTCTTTGAGGGGCTGTGCACCGGCACCGAGACGAGGATCAGTGATGACCACGTCAACCCATGTCTTGAAGTGTTCAGAGACGCCGAAGTTGTACAGCGGCACGGCGAAGAGCAGTGCGTGGGCGTTCAGTAGTTCATCAGCGAGCGTGGCCGCGACGGCGACAGCTTGGCGCTGCTCTTCGCTGCGGTCGGCGTCGGGAGTGCGGGCGCCGAAAGCGGCCTGAGCCCAAAGAGTGGAAGGAAGCGGATCAATGCCAATTGAACGTTGTGACACCTCAGCGTTGGGCTCAGCCTCACGCCAGGTCTTCTCCACAATGTCCGCAATTGCCCGGCTACGGGAGCCTTCTTTTTGGATACTGGCGTCAAGTCGAAACAGAGACATCGGAACTCCTTTGTAGGGGGAGAATCCACTCTAAGGGGTACTTCTAAAAACGAAGCGACTACTTTTCTAGTAGTTCCAGTAGTCTTAAACACGTGAAGCGCAGCGACACCGAAGTGGCCTCGAAGCCAGAAATCACCGGCGGATCCTGCGCCGGGGTCAATGTTTCGTCATGTGACGAGGCGCTCGTTCGGGCCTTTGCGATTCTTGGGAAGCGCTGGCTAGGCGTGATTCTCGGGAACCTGACCGGTGGTCCACTGGGTTTCGCCGAGCTCGGTCGACGTGTCGAAGGAATTGGCGACTCCGTCTTGGCGGAACGGCTTAGCGATCTTCAAACTACGGGACTGATTGTGCGAGAAGTACAGAGTGGCCCTCCGGTGTCGGTAACGTACCAACTCACTCCAGCTGGCACCGCATTAATCCCCGCCCTGCACGAGTTAAGTGTGTGGGCTTCACAAAATCTCTCTCTTCCGACTACGAGCGACAGCGCCAGTTCTAAGCCAGCGACGTAACGTCCTGACGATCTTCGCGATTCGCGCGTAGTGGTGTCGTGAAAAGATGGAGACGTGTCCGTGATTTTTCCCATTCCAACGCTGAACGGCAAGATTGTCGCTCTCGCACCCCTTTCCTTAAGCCACGTCGACGCGTTGGTCGAAGCGGCGAACGAAGACCGATCCACGTACGGCTTCACCGAAGTTCCGAAGTCGCGTGCAGAGATGCACGAGTACGTGGCCAATCTTCTCGAGCAATATCAACACGGCCTGACGATTCCCTTTGCCCAGATCGACGCGTCGACGGGCTCCGCGATTGGTGCGACGCGCTATCTCACCATCCGTTGCGAAGCTGAGCGGCCGTTTCCTTTTGCGGTGGAGATTGGCGGCACTTGGCTTGGCGCTTCATCGCAGAGAACGCGCGTCAACTCAGAAGCAAAATTGCTTCTCCTTGACTACGCCTTTTCAACGTGGCACGTCGTACGTGTTGACTTCAAGACTGACGCGCGAAATGAACGATCTCGATCAGCGATACAGCGTCTTGGCGCGGTATATGAAGGCGTCCTTCGAAAGTCCCAGGCGTCGATGGTCCCGGGCGAGGAGTCGCTCTTTCGAGACTCGGCATACTTTTCAATTCTCGACACCGAGTGGCCCTCGGTCGAATCACTTTTAAGGGCGAACATTCGTTAATTCCGAGGTGATGACAGGTCACAAAGGAGAAAGTCGGGGACTTCGCCATTCGATGTCGCTTGGAAAGACGCTATTTTCTGCCAAGGAGACGCAGGCGGCGAAACGTTGGGAACGACTGAGCGACGTTCTCGAGTACTCGCGTTGACCCAATAATCTTCTGGTCCGATCTGACCGGGATGGCCCCTTAAAACGTGTAACTTATCATCTTAGGATTACAAGTTAACGGGGGAATTATGAGTCAACTGGGCAACGAGTCATCAGAGTTACAAAGAGAAGCTGGGGGAAGCGCGTTCTCGATAGAACAGCACGGGATCAATTTCATTCCACACGCGGAACGCAAACTCAGGCCCCGCGATCTCTTTTGGATCTGGTTCGGTGCGAACGTCATTTACGTCTACATAATCGACGGCGCCCTCATTGTTGGTTTTGGATTGAGCTTCTGGCCTGCGATGGCCGTCGTGTTATTGGGTAACTCGTTTTACGCTCTTCTTGGTTTGACGTCGATGGCGGGTCCTCGCGCAGGCACCGCCATGTTGGTCATCTCACGCGCTGCGTTTGGGATTGTTGGCAATTCCATGGCCGCATTCTTAAGTTGGTTGACGGCTGTTGGGTGGGAGGCAGTGAACATCGTCATTGGCACCCTTTCGCTCGTTGAACTTCTGCAACTTTCGGGACTGCACGGAGGCAACGTCTTGAAGGTAGTTTGTCTTGCGGTCATCATCTTCTTGACCTTTAGTGTCACGATTTTTGGACACGCGATGATTACGCTCATGAATCGAATTCTTTCGTATGTGTTGGGAATCGGAACGCTTGTTCTTGGTATTTATGTAATTCCCAAAATCAATATTGACTTCCATCCCCAACACATGTCGGGTGTCTCTGGCACTGGTGCGTTTCTCATTGCTCTTCTGGTAATGACTGCCGCGCCCGTCTCGTGGCTCAACTGCGG
>DATCBX010000207.1:0-8877 GCA_036511635.1 Acidimicrobiales bacterium
TACGCCGCGATCAAGAGCCAGGCGCCTGATCCCACGTTGGTCGCTATTTTGCAGTTGGACACCTTGGCGAAGTTTGCTGAGAGTGAGAACACCAAGCTCATCATCCCGGCCGAGAGTGCCGCCTTGTTGGGTGCAGCGCAGGCCATCAAGAGCGTGATGGAAGGTGTTCCGGGAGCGGTGCAGATCTAGTCGCAGAGACTATATTTAAGCCATTATTATACCTTTTGTCTCTATGAGACTAGTTATAGTTTAAATTTCATCTGTTATACTGTTTTTGAGGTGTAACAGATGACATCTAATCCATTGATTACGACCGGAAACTTGGAACTCCGCTTCGGAGCAGAGGTTCGGCGCCTTCGCCAACGTCTTGATCTGACCCAGACAGAGTTGGCTGAACGAGCAAACGTTTCCATTTCCTCCATTAAGTACCTCGAAAACGGCAAGGGATCGTCGCTCGCGACGATCGTTCGCGTCGCCAGAGCCCTCGGACGAGTCGACTGGTTGGAAGCCTTTACGCCACCCGAGCCTGCGGTGAGTCCGATGGCGATGTGGCGCGCGCGTCAACTCGAAGCGGAGCGCTCAACGACGAGAGTTCGACATTCTTCGAATACGAAAAAACCGACGTGAGTTTCACCCCGAGCGACGTCATTGAAGTGTCAGCCTGGGCGCGCGTCGTTGGTGCCGTCGCACTCGATCCATTGACGAACTTTTACGCCTTTGAATACGACGACGAATGGATTGACACCGGCGCCGACCTTGCGCCACTTCAACTGCCGCGACGACGAGGCACTTTTGTTTTTCCCGAGCTCAACCGTCAAACCTTCTATGGACTGCCCGGAATGTTGGCCGACGCGTTGCCGGACCGATTCGGCAACGCACTGGTGAACGCGTGGATGGCAGATCAGGGCGTGAGCGAAAGCCAGGTCACGGCGCTCGACCGCCTCGCGTACGCGGGCAACCGGGCCATGGGTGCCTTGACGTTCGCGCCGCCTACGGGACCGCCGACGAGCGAAATCTCAATGGTGCAACTGGCAGATCTCGTGACCGCCGCGAGAGCGCAGATCACGGGAAGTTTTGATGACGGCGACGACGTCCACGAGGCGCTCTCAGAGCTCATTAGCGTTGGATCGACCGCGGGCGGTGCTCGGGCGAAGGCAGTCGTTGCCTACAACCCCACGACGGGGCAGATTCGTTCGGGTCAATTCAACGCGCCCCAGGGATACGAGCAATGGCTGCTCAAACTCGACGGCGTTGGCGACATCGTGGGCCACAACGACCCCTTGGGCACGACCCAGCAGTACTGCCGTGTTGAGTACGCCTACTACCTCATGGCACGAAGCGCGGGCATTGCGATGAGTGACTCGAAACTTCTGCACGAAGACGCACGAGCTCATTTCATGACTCGGCGATTTGATCGCGGGCCAGACAATGAACGTATTCACTCACAGACGCTGTGCGCGCTCGCCCACTTGGATTACAACGCGTCGCACGCGCACTCCTACGCGAGTTACTTCCTCACCGCACGCGAGCTTGGTCTCGGACCCGACGACCTACAACAAATCTTTCGTCGCGTTGTCTTCAACGTCATGGCGTCCAATCGCGACGATCACGCCAAGAACTATTCGTTCCTACTAAAAGAGCGTGGAGCCTGGCAACTCGCTCCGGCGTATGACCTCACGCACTCGAACTGGGGTGTCGAGTGGACGAATGGTCATCAGATGAGCGTGAATGGTCGATTCCTCGGCATCACTCTCGACGATTTGCGCACGCTCGGCGATCAACAAGGTGTCCCCGGTATCGAGCAAGTCCTGCGCGACGTCACTGACGCGACGAATCGATGGCGAGACTTCGCGAGCGAAGCAGGCGTAGCAAGTGCCGAAGTCGACAACATTGCCAATGACATTCTTGAATTTCGTCCTCGATAGCGCCGAGGGAAAGGTCGCTACACGGCGTTGTTGCTTAAACGCGTTCAACCCAGAGCGTGGTGCCGAACGTTTTGGTCACGATGACTTGGGTGCCGTCGGGAATTGAGTCGTTCGCCGCAGTGACGGCCTTCCACGACTCACCCTTGATCTTCACGCGGCCCGGGTGACCTTCGTCGCCCACGACGTCCTCAACGAACCCAGTCAAGTTGGTCATCGAACTCTTTGACGGCGCCGAAAGATCCAGGATTCCTCGGTGATGGAATCTATGAAGCGCCGCGGGACGAAGGATGCCAATCAACAGTCCAGAGATGATGAGCCACACCACTGCCTGCACGGCAAAGGGCACACTCCAAAGCGCCATGAAAAAAGGAATGATGGCGCCGGCGCCAAAAAAGACGGCGAGAAAGGCGTTGGTGTGAATTTCCGCGAAGATACAGACCAGGATGATGATCAACCAGAAAAGTACGGCCATAGTTCGCAGTATAAGACCGGTGCCGTTGGTCACACGCTCGCTTCGCGAGCGCAATAGAACGTGGCTCTATTCTCGTTTTGCTTCACCGCTATGGTCTGGGGAATGGAGTTTTCGTGAAGACGTATAGCTTCCCGCGTTCGAAAAGAGAAGAGCGACGTCGCCGACTCAAGTACCGATTTAATCCACCTCCGACTCCCCACTTCAACACGTTCCAGAGGGCTATCTATCGCCTTCAGCGCCTCGTCCTCGGTGATAACCATCGGTGACGTTTTCGCCGGTCACGTTGATCAGAACGCGGCCCCTTTGTAGCCAGATCCGCGGGTCTGAACGACGGGATCTAGAAAACGGCGTTACGTTGGTTGAAGACGCGCAAGGAGATTGTCGTGGTGAGCAGCATTGACGAACTAGATGAAGGACGAGGTCTCCTCGCCCCCATGACTTCCTCGATCGAGAGCGAAGTCGACGAACTCGATCCGCGTCGCGTGGAACTGAGAGCGTGGCTGAGAGATCATCCAAGTCCCTCGGGGAGCGACCTCGTCGAGGCGAAACTGGTCGCTCCGGCGTGGCCCGAACCTTGGGGGCGAAACGCGTCGCCCGAGTACCAACTACTTATCGACGACGAACTTCGACGGGCGAACGTGCGCCGGCCAATCAATCCGATTGGCATCGGGTGGGCCGGGCCAACGATCGTGGTCGCCGGAACGCAGGAACAACAAAATCGATGGCTACCCAAACTCTTGAGCGGCGAAGAGTTCTGGTGTCAACTCTTTAGTGAACCCGACGCGGGAAGTGACTTGGCGTCACTCACCACGTCTGCTCGCAAAGACGGCGACGAGTGGGTCATCACGGGTCAGAAAGTGTGGACGAGTTACGCCCACGTGGCGACCTGGGGCATCTTGCTCGCGCGCACGTCCAATGAAGGAGCGCCTCAAAGCGGCATCTCGTACTTCATCTGTCCGATGAACGCACCGGGCGTTACTATCCGTCCGTTGATTGACATGACGGGAGATCACGCCTTTAACGAAGTCTTCCTCGATGAAGTTCGTCTCCCTGGCGACTGTCTCTTAGGTGAAGTGAACGAGGGGTGGCGACTAGCCAAAGTGACGCTCGGCAACGAACGCGTGTCGCTGTCGGGTGAAGGAGTTCTCTGGGGGCGAGGTCCAACCGCCGACGATCTCGTGAAGCTCGTCAGCTCGCAAGGTTCTTCGCTCACAAAAGTCGAGCGCGACGATCTCGTCAAGTGCTGGTCGCGCGGCGAGATTCTTCGGTTTCTGCGACTTCGTCTGAACGCGAACGCGCTGGCCGGTCGCGCGACGGGATCTGACGCGAGCCTTCGTAAAGCGCTCGCGGATGACCATGGTCAAGAGGTGATGACACTGGCCCAGCGTCTCGCTGGAAGTGCGGGCATGCTCACCGGCCATGGACCTGGTGGCATTGACGGCGACGACGGGGCATCGTGGTATTGGGGTTTTCTCTACTCCCAGGCCCTCACCATTGGTGGTGGTACGTCAGTGGTGCAGCGCAACATCATCGCCGAGCGTGTGTTGGGACTGCCGAAAGACTCCAGCGCCTAAGTCATCCAACATCGCGCGATCTCAGCGAGGTTGCTGTTCGTCAAGTCCTACGCACCGCGGTTTTGGTCCGGCGTGAACGTTGCCGTAGCGATGATTCGTAATGGCGACGCTCTGTTCTAAGAGCCAGCGTGGTAGTTCAACCGCGCCGCTCTGGGCGAGCTCTCGGACGTCGACGCTCACCCCTTTCTCCAACAGCGTGAAGGTGGGCGCGGTTTCAGCGCTTAGCCAGCGAATCTTTGCGAACGACGAGGCGCGCTGCGCTAGTTCATCGGCGGTCTCGAGCGTTACCGTCGGCACGAACGCAACCTTCGACGCTGCTGTGAACACCACGTCGAGACCGGCGAGTTCGACGAGTCCTCGAACGTAGTTCAGCTGGTCCAACGTAAAAGATTCGTCGATTCGAATCGCTACGGGACGAAGGGTGTGGCGATAGCGAACGAGGTTCGCTTCGGCGTCGAGCCCCGACTCGTCGCGAGCCTTCGAGCCAGTGGCTTCCCACCACGTATTCGCGCTAGCCAGAGCGGGCACGATGTCGGACATTGCTTGCCAACGCCGAAGTGCGTCAACGTAGTTCGCACCGCCAGCTTTGGCGCTCGCGCCGACGCTCGAGCGCTTCCAGCCGCCGAAGGGTTGACGACGCACGACGGCACCGGTCGTGCCACGGTTGACGTAGAGGTTGCCCACCTCAACGGCGTCGATCCAACGTTCACACTCGGCTTCGTTGAGTGAGTGCAGTCCACCCGTGAGACCGTAGGGCGTTTGGTTTTGCCAGGCGATGGCTTGCTCGAGGTTGGCAGCCACCATGACGCCCAGGACGGGACCGAACCATTCATTGAGATGGCTCCACGATCCGGGCGCTACGCCAATCTTTACTCCCGGAGACCAGAGATAGCCGTCCTTGTCAAGGCAACGAGGTTCAACGAGCCATGACTCACCCTCGTCGAGCGTCGTCAAGGCCCGCAGCAGGGCGGACTCGGGAGGATGGATGATCGGACCGAGCATCGAACTGAGTTCGTAACCTGGTCCAACACGAAGACTGGTCACGGCGTCAAAGAGTTGTGATTGGAACTTCGGATCTTCGTACATCGACGCCTCAACGATTGCCAGACTTGCGGCGCTGCATTTTTGACCCGCGTGGCCAAAGGCCGATTGGACGAGGTCTTTGACCGCGAGATCGATGTCGGCGCTCGCCGTGATGACGAGGGCGTTCTTGCCACTCGTCTCGGCCAGCAGACGAAGCGCGGGTTTCCACGACGTGAAGAGTGCCGCGGTCTCGTAGGACCCCGTGAGGATCACCGCACTGACGTCAGCGTGGGTCACGAGGTGACGACCGCACTCGTCGTCGCGCGTTGGAATCATTTGGAGAACGTCGCGGGGTACACCGGCGTTCCAGAGTTGGTGAACGAGTTCGCTGGCGACGGCTACGGTTTCGGGCGCGGGCTTCACGATGACGGCGTTACCGGCCGCGAGGGAGGCGAGTATCCCTCCCGCGGGAATGGCGTAGGGAAAGTTCCACGGCGACACCACGAGCACGACGCCGAGCGCCACCGAGAGATCGTTGTTCGGTGCGTGAGCGGCGTAGAAGCGCGCAAAGTCGACGCCTTCGCTCACTTCCGCGTCACCTTCGACGACGGTCTTTCCGCCGTCTCGAGCCATGACGGCAATCGATGCCGCCCTGCGGCCCGCCATCTTCTCGGCCGCTCGGCGCAACGTGTCGGTGCGATGTTCGACCGCCAGATTTTGCCACGACGCGAATCCCTCCAACGCCGTCTCGACGGCTCGGTCGATGTCGCTCTTCGACGCCACGCGGTAGCGGTACCAGGGGCGGCCGTGGTCGCTCGGGTCGTGGCCGTCTTCGAAGGACGGTGCGTCACTGAGGCTCAAGTGGCTCAGTGAGTCGATCACTTCGTTGGAGCGAGACAGGACCGTAGCGAACTCTCGAGTGATCTCGTCGACGTAAGCGGTGTTGGTGGGGTCGCCGTCGGGTTCGTTCCAAAACGCGTCCGTTGTGTTACACGGGTGCGGGCCCCTCCTCGCCGCTACGTCGACACTGTGGCGTTCGTCGAGTGACGTTACGAAGCGGCGTTGCTGTTCCTCGTAGATGGTGGCGTCGCGAGCAATGAAGAGCGCGGCTCGCAGGTAGTTGTCGGGCGCGGTGTTTTCGTCCAGACGACGCACGAGGTAGGCCACGGCCGCAGCGAAATCGTCGTGACGAGTGACGGGTGCGTAGAGCAACACGGTTTGACCGCTCGCTACGAGGGCGCGCGCCTCGGTGTTCGCCATGCCCTCGAGCATCTCAACGTCGATTTGCGCCAACACACCGCGCGACGTGGCGAGTTCGAGCGCCCAGGCAACGTGAAAGAGATTGTGACTCGCGACGCCGACGCGAAGCGACGCGGCATTCTCGTGTCGAAGCGCGACGTCAAGAAGCCGACAGTAACTGGCGTCGACGTCGGCCTTCGTGGCGTAGGTCGCGGGGGTCCAGCCGTGGAGTTCGGACTCGACTCGTTCCATCGCAAGATTCGCGCCTTTGACGAGGCGAACTTTGATGATCCCGCCGCCTTGCTCGAAACGACGTCGTGAGAAGTCGAGTAACTCCTCTAAAGCGGCGTGAGCGTCGGGAAGATAGGCCTGAAGGACGATGCCCGCGGCGTGCTCCTTGAAGTCGGGTTCACCAAGGACCATGATGAACGCGTCCAACGTGAGACGAAGATCTCGGTACTCTTCCATATCGAGGTTGATGAAGGTGCCCGCCGCGTTCGCAGCCCGGTAGATCTCTCGCAGCCTTTCACTCACTCTTGCTACGGACCCCTCGTGATCGATGGTGAGTAGTTGACTCGCGATTGCCGAGAGCTTCACCGACACGTAGTTCACGTCGTCTCGGCGAACCATTTCGAGCACGCGCGCAAATCGATCATCAGCCTCGACTTCACCCAATACGGCCTCGCCGAGGACGTTGACGTTAAGAAGGAGTCCCGCACGTTGATGCTCACGAATCTGACTTTGAAGCTCCCGCGGTGCTGCGTCCAAGATGAGGTTCTTCGTGAGCGTCCGGACTCTGAAGTCCACCAGCTTTACGGCCAATGAGGGCATGATCCGCGAGGCCATCGCGACACCACGAAGGCCCAGAAGGTTCACCACACCAAAGCCACGACGAGACACGTGTCGCACGACCGAGCGCAGTGCACTCGACGCGCTTCTGGGCGAGGTAAATCGCATAACTTCATCGGTCAACGTGATGGTGACACCAACGGCTCGATCGTCAACGAAGAGTCGGCGAAAACTGCGACGCGTGGCGCGCTCTCGTCGAGTGCGCGGCGTCGCCGACTCGCGAATGAGGGCGCGAGCCTTCGTTAGGGCGTTCGTGAGAACGAATGTAGGAACGTTGTCGTCGGGTACGGTCATCGAAGACTCATCGCCGACAGAACTACTCGGGGGGCTTCTCGCCCGCCACGGTCTCAGAGCCTCGAGCAGTAACAAGTGAGGGTCCGGTTGAGTTCCAGACTTCGAGAAACAGCACGTGGATCGTGGCCGCGCCAGGGACCGCGAGCAACACGCCCACGAAGCCACCAAAGACGCCACCGACCCATGAGCCGAGTTCGGCGCCGACGATGATGGCAATGAACACGGTGAGCGGATTAATTTTCACGGTGCGACTCATAATGATGGGGTTGAGCACGTGATTCTCAATCAGTGTGTAGGCCACGAACACGACGCCGGTAATAATGCCCGCGCCCACTGAGTGAATCGTCGCGAACAACACGGTAGGAATGCCCGCCAACGCGCCGCCAACTTGGGGGAGGAAGTCAACGAGTGCGACCCATAACGCCCAGAGAAAAGCGAAGGGCACCGAAAGTACCCACAGCGTGACAAAGACCGTGAGACCGGCGGCCACTGACGTCGCGAGATTGCCCAACATGTAGCCGAGCGCCGCGGTGCCAATCCTTGAACCAACCCTCGACACCCATTCGACTTTCTTGGGCGACAGCATCGAAACAAACGAACGGCGAAGTTTCGGTCCTTCTAACAACAAGAGGATGACGAAGGCAAACAAGGTGAAGAGAAGGAACAGAATCGTGACCGCGCCCTTGCCGAGTGAAAGTGCCGGCTTACTTAGACTGTTCGCGAAGGAAACCAGTTTGGATGAGTTGTTGTTGATCCAGGTTTTGACATGGTATTTGGTCAAGAGATGACCAACCCAGCCTTTACCGTGCTCGGCTTGGTTGATGTACTTGGGAAGTGCGTTGGCAAGGTGCGTTATTGAGTTGACGAGTGGGTAGCCAAAGGCGAAGGCCAAGCCAACAAAAACAAGTGCCGCAAAGAGTGTGACGACGAAGACGGCCATTCCTCGTCGAGGCAGCTTCCAGTGCTGGAGAAAGAGCACGAGGGGATTGAGGAGAATTGCGATGAAGCCGCCGACGAGCATGAGTAAAAGGACGTCGCGCAGTCGATACAGCATCTTGCTAATGGCAAAGACGAGCACGATCGTGAAGATCGTGACCAGGATGGTCTTCAAGGGGACGTCGTTGATTTGAGCGCGGAGGAGGACTTTGGAGCGACGAGTCGCAGTGTCGTCGTCGCCTTCGCGCGTCTCTTCACTCATGGTCACCCCCTTTCGTCAAACTCTTCGCGTCACGATACCTCGGTTAATTGATGAAGGCCTTTACGAGACACTCTCGCTTTGACGAAGCGGGCCGTAGCGACGCCGATAGAGGATGTAACAGACGCCGCCCGCGATTGTGGGCAACCAGTATGTGCCAAGTCTAAAAGCGAGCGTGGCGACGACGGCGTTGCCGCTCGGCACGTTGGCGAGCACGAGGAGACCACTGAGACTCGCTTCGACGATCCCAAGGCCTCCGGGTGTAATAGGAAGCAGCGCCAAGACGGCGGTTGCGGCGTAGGCGAG
>DATCBX010000208.1:0-4549 GCA_036511635.1 Acidimicrobiales bacterium
CCTCCTAAATATCTAGGGTGTGCTTTGGTTCGCCAAGGGAAGTGTCGGGTTCCCAGACGCGACCCATTGCGTCAATCAAGTGTGGTCGCTTGCTTCGAATGACTTGGAAATAGACAATGCCCGCGATGGCCCAGGCGACAAGAATATAGGGCACCAAGTTGAACGGCCACGGTGGAATTGGCCACAGCTGTCCATAAATGGGCAACAACATCAAGAGGCTGCCCGCGACGGGAAGTACCCCATGCTTGAAGACGTTGAACTCACTTCGAAAGTGGTTTCGGAAGTAGACGATCAACCCAATATTCATCATGATGTACAAGACAATTATTCCGAGCCCGAGGATGCTGCCGAGAAAGCCGTACGCGCCAAGCGGTCCAATCCACGCTCCAAGAGCAAACGTGACGAGTGCCGAGAAAATGATGTACGTCGTCTGCGCCGCGACGGGATTGTCGCGATTGTTCGTGGTGCCGAGTTTGCGGTGGAAAATGCCTTCTCGACCCAACGAGAAGACAATGCGAACCGCCGCGTTAGAGCCGGAGAGCACGTTCGCAAACTGGCTATTCAACACCGTCAGCGTGATGAGCCACGCCACGTTCGCACCCCAAAAGGTGTTCGACAGCGTCGTCAGCGGACTTGAGTCACTAGAAAGTGCCTTAACGTGACCAATCCCGTAGCCAATTGACGTGGCGTAACCGGCGAGCACGTAGACAAAGCCAACCAAGATGACGGCGATGAACAGCGCTCTCGAAATGTTCTTCTTTGGGTTGCGCGTCTCTTCACCCAATGTTCCCGCTGATTCAAAACCAACGAACATCAAAATTCCCCAGAGCATGCCAAAACCAAGACCGCTCAGCCCGGTGAGCGAGTTATGGGGATTGAACGTCGCCAACGAGTTCCCTTGTGCGCCACCCTTGACAAGGATCGTTCCAAAGAGTGACAGCAGAACACCAATTTCTAATGTGAGAAAGATCAGCGACGTCTTTGCCGAACGACTGACACCGAGACGCCCGATGATCCACACGATCACCAAAATCGCTGCGCTGAAAATCCACCAACTCACGTCCCAATGAAACTGAGACTTTAGGAATTGGCTTCCGAATCCGCCCATCGCTGAAAACAGCATGGGACCAACGGCGCCGTAGGCAATCACGAGAAGCCAACCAGACACGAACCCAGTTCCTTTATTAAAGGCGTTCGTGTTGAACGTGTACGCGAATCCGGCAGACGGCAACTTGCTGGAAAAGGCGCCAATCGTCGACGCCATGATCAAACAGGCGACCAGCGCGAGCAAAATTCCAAGAGGCAACGCGTAGCCGATCTTCGCCGCGGCCGGCGGCGTGTTGAAGGCCACACTCGTCGCGGGACCCATGAATGCCATGGCGAGTACCGCGGCGCCTACGGCCCCGAGTGCTCCTCCACGTAATCGTCCCGGCTTCTCGTTGAGCGACGACGCTGTTGGACTTTCATCAACTGTCATAGTGAATCTCCCTTTGTTAGTTGGCTTTCCTCTTGGGGAAGAGAGATGGAGTTCCAAACGAGTTCCAGAGACCGAGTACCTCGGGCCTGCCGGTGTGAACACCTCGTAGTGGAGCGATGTTGGCTCGAGTCACGAACGCCTGAATCCGAAACCCGAAGATGGCGGTGTCGCCGACTGAAATCTTCTTCGAGGGAGGCGGCGTTATTAACCCGTAGTAATCAATGGCCGACGGAGACGGAATCTCCACGTCAGCGAGAAATGAACCATCGCTGTCGCCGCGCGGCACGATGAGACACTTCAATTGGTAGTCACTAAAGACCGGATCAATGTAGAAGCCGCCGCCAAAGCAGTACGCTTTGCCCGCAAATTCGTGCGAGACCTCGGTGACGTACGCAGCAGCCGGGAGTTCTGGCAGATCTTCACGTACGACGTGCAGCGGTGTCGTACCAGTGAACGCATGCCCCGGCTCAACTTGCGTAGCGCCGTGTGAGGCAAGTTCGCCAAAGAGAACACTGCTGTTGGTGCCCGGGGCGTTGATCTCAATGGTTCGTCCGCTCTTTACGAGAGCGCGCGACGCATTCTCGAGGGTCTGAAGATTGTGCGTGGGCACAACCGATCCATCCTTCTCAGAGAACAGCAGAGCGGGAAACGAAGTAATACCAGCGAATCGCGCCCCTTCAAGGGCGTCGACGCGGTCCGCAGATTCTAGGATCTCTTCAGCTCGAAACCCACCTCCGTGACCGAAGTAAAAAGTGTCACCGTCCGCGTAGATCCTGAGTAGAAAATCCTGCGTCCGTCCCTGTGACGAGGCCGCGGACGCAGCGTGCTGAGCCTTTTCGATGTTGTACACCGTCCAGTACCGCGGATCCATCGCGCTTGCTTCGAGCGTTTCGGATTCAGGGATCTGTACGAGGTGACCAATGTGGCCAATCGCAAGATCAGACTGCTTAACTGCACGAGCGCAGTCCATGTCAACGGCGACGGCTGCATTCACACCACCGGCGTGCAGGGCATTACAAAAGTGAACGTTGCGACCCATTTGTTTCGTCATTCCAAACACCGTCAATTGGTGTCTCTTCGCTTCAGCAGTAATGGACGTCGCGTTAGCGGTCACCGTGTCAAGGTCAATGGCGTACGTGTTGGCGGGCAGTGTCCCTTCGGCGTGCAGTGTCGCGATTGCGCGCAGGAACTCTGGGTTGCGTTCGCGGAGTGGTTTTAGAAACATTGGGCGCTCACGATGCCGAGATCCGGCGATTGGCAATAGGCGCGATAGGCGTTCTCGTTTCGATATCAAGGAGCAGTGCCGAGGCGATAGCGCCGACAATTGTTGCGTTTGGTCCAAGTGTCGAAATTGAGACGATGGGTGTTCGACCGGTTGCTCGTTCGACTAAGTCTTCGATTTGACGAACGTAGGGCTCTAACGCCCTACCAATACTTCCCTCGAGAACGATGATTTCAGGATCGATAAACGCCACACCCGCGGTAATGACCATCGCCACGTTTTCGATCAATTCGTTCACCACCTGCAACGCGACACTGTCGTTGCGGGCCGCGGCTTCGAACACAGTTTGAGGCGAAATATCAGTTCCAGCGAGCTCGCTCTCACTCAATGAGTCCGCAACGAGCGCGCGGGCACGATTCTCCAACGCGGCTCCCGACACAAGGTTCTCCAAGTTAGGGCCGAAATTCTTGAACTGGCTTCGATCGGTGATCAAAAACCCAACTTCACCCGCGGCGTTATGGCGACCGCGAAGAAGCTCGCCGCCAACGACCACCGCCGCGCCGACGCCTGTACCAAGAGAGAGCGTCACAAAAGAGTGAGCGCCGACGCCGCTTCCTTGCCAGGCTTCGCCAAGAGCAGCGAGGTTCACGTCATTGTCGACAATGATCGGCTCTTCAATTCTCGTTCGAAGTAGGCCCAGTAAGTCAAAGCCTTGCCACTGGACGTTTGGTCCATCAATGACGAGTTCGGTGTCGGGGTCGAGGACCGCAGGAATACCAATGCCGAGTGAGCGAACTGGTAAGTCGAGATCGAGGGCGACGTTGAACAGGCTGTCGATTATCGCCAAGAGACTTTGTTCGGGATTTCCATCGGCAAAGCTCATCCGTCGTTCCTCATGGAGAACATTGCCCGCAAGGTCCGCGAGAGCCCCGAGACATTTTGTGCCACCCAGATCTATCGCAATGACGGATCCGGCACGTTCATTAAATCGAAGAACCGTTGCGTTGCGGCCCAATCCTTCAGACTCGCCCGGTTCTTCAAGAACGAGGCCGTCATTGAGAAGTCGACGAATTATGCGACTAATTGAAGCGGGCGAGAGACCAAGCTGCACTGCCAACTCGGACCTCGTCGTCGTCCGGGCCAATCTGACTGAATCCAACACGATGAATTCGTTGACGTTCGTAATCGAAGGACGACTCATTTATTTCTTTCTGAATGGAATAAATGAGAAACGTACTCCTGTCCTCGTCGTTTGTCAAGGATTTCTACGAAATTTGCTTTTGTCACGACGCACCGGCTCACCAGCAGATCTGCCTCGCTGCACGGTGTCAGCACTTCAGCAGCGCCCTCAGATCGGTATTTGAGAGCGTCTATTAGTCATGAAACGTTGCGGCCGAGGCCCTGGCGAGTCGTTCACCGCTGCGCGTCGCGGTTCTCTTCGCCCACGCACCGGTGGAGACAACGCCCAAAATTCCAACGGCGACACCGCACCCGGCGACGACGAGCCACGCGGCGTGGCTCGCACGGACGAACGAGGCACCCGTGCCAAGCGCGACAATTGAACCGGTGACGGCAACGCCGAGCGAAGAGCCGACCTGACGGCCCGTCGAAGCGACGGCGCCCGCGACGCCCGCCTGATCGAGAGGCATACCGGACATCGCGGTCGTGCTGATGGGCGCGTTAACGAGACCACATCCCACCCCGAAGATGAGGTACGCAACGACGAGATACACCAATGACGTCTGTGGCGACAAACGAGCGAGCAGCAGCGCTCCTATAGCTAGCGGTGGACCGGCGAGGAGCAGCGGTCGTCTTGGTCCATGTTTCCCCACGAGATGTCCAGACACCCG
>DATCBX010000209.1:0-4351 GCA_036511635.1 Acidimicrobiales bacterium
GTCGCGAGTTCGTTGGCGAACGTCAGTTCACGTCGCTCCAGGATCTTCAAGAACAGCTCGACGCGTGGGTGCACGACTACAACACCGAGCGTCCGCACCAAGAGATGGGCATGGCGACGCCACTCGAGCGCTTCAGTCGACGTTCCCTCACGACCAACCTGCCCCTCGACGCGTCGGTCGCGATCAATCGCTCCGGCGATGACTGGGTTACACGCACCGTCGCCTCGAATGGGGTCATCGCCGTGAGCGGACAGGTCTTCAGCGCCGGCAAGCATCGTTCCGGCCACGTCGTTGACGTGAAAGTCACCGAATCGACCCTCGAAGTCTGGGACGGGAACGAATTTTTAAAGGCCGTCCTTCGAACCACGAAAGGAGGCGTCAGGAAAAAGCGGGCACAACAACCGCCAAAGCCGCAATAATCAATCAAAGTGTCACAGATCAGCCGTTACTGATTTGTTTCACATCATGCGTTACTTAACACGCCAGCCAAAAGTGTCAAAAGAGGACGCGCTCGAGCAAGGCGGCCATTACTAAGGGTTGGTCGCCTTGGATTGAGTGACCCGCGTTTTCGACGTGAATGACCGTGGCGTTGGGAAGTCGTCGAAGGAGCTCGGCCTCGTCGGCGTCGTCGACGACGGATCCTTTGGCCATTCCGCGCAGCAACGTGACCGGCATCGTGAGCGAGCCGAGCCGTTCCCAGAGATCGCCCGGTGCAGGCGCCACGAGTTCTGAAGCGGCGTGTTGTTGGTGTCGCCACACCCAGGTCCCGTCGGGGCGCTGAAGAGCGTTATGCAAGATGCCGCGTCGAAGCGATGAGACGGAGCGAGTGGGATTGTGTTCAATCGTGCGCGCGAGGAGTTCCTCGAAGTCGTCAAAGGACTTGGGTCCGTTGACGAAACTGGTGATGTGTCGTGCCTTGTCGGCGTTCACCCCCGGCGTAATGTCAACGAGCACGAGAGAGGTGACGAGGTCGGGTCGTTGCGAGGCAACGATGATCGACGTGATGCCGCCAAGTGACATGCCCACGAGCGGCAGCGCCCCGGGCGTCAACTGTTCGAGCGCGTGTTCGACGTCGCGTGCGTGGCTGGCCACGGCTGAGTGGGCAAAGGGCGACGCGTCGGAATGTCCGTGGCCGGGCAAATCGAGGGCGAGCAAGGGGCGCTGCAGTGCGAGCGCGACGGTGTCAAAGGTGTGGGCGTTTTGGGCGCCACCGTGCACCAGAACGAGTTCGGGGTCGCCTTCGCCCCAACGCAGACCACTCAGTTGGCGTAGTCCGTCGACGGCGACGAAGAAACGTTGGACTCGTGGAATCGCAACGTTGAGGCCCCACTCGTTGAGATTCTCGCGGAACAGTGAGAATTCGTCGTAGTGCATATTTGCCATGTAGGGAATCGTATGGCATCACTGCTAGAGATGGGGGAGTGAGTCGTCCTACCTGTGTCGTGATTCTCGCCGCTGGCGAAGGAACGCGTATGCGCTCGTCGCGACCAAAGCCACTACACCACCTTTGCGGGCGAGCAATGGTGCTCTACGTACTTGACGCCGCCGACCAGGTCGACGTGCGCGCCACGGTTGTCGTCGTGGGACATGACGCGACGTGGGTGGAGAAGGAAATCAGTGAAGGCGTTCGTCCTGGCGTGGCCGTGACCTTCGTTGAACAGAACGAGCAACTTGGCACGGGCCACGCGGTGAGTATGGCCCTGTCGAGCATTAACGACGCAGTCGGGGACATCGACGGTGACGTCTTGATACTGGCGGGCGACACGCCGCTCCTTCGTCGCTCGACCGTGGCACGACTATTGGCGGCCCACCACGACAGCGACGCCGCGCTGACGGTACTGAGTGCTCGCGTCGAGGACCCAATGGGATACGGACGCATGGTGCACGCCAGAGACGGCACCCTCGAGCGCATTGTCGAAGAACGCGACGCCACCACCGAGGAGCGCTTGATCACCGAGGTCAACACGTCGATCATGGTGGTGCGTCAAAGTCTCCTTGGACCGGCCCTTCGAAAGGTCGACCGACAGAACGCCCAAAACGAGTACTACCTCACCGACCTGGTAGCAGTACTACACGAAATGGGTCACCGCACGGCCTCGCAGCTGCTCGATGACGCCAGCGAAGCGGTCGGCGTGAACGATCGACTCCAACTTTCTCGAGCGGAGCTCGTACTTCGTCGGCGCGTTAACGATCAGTGGTTGGCTCGCGGGGTGACGATGTGGAATCCCGACGACACGTACATTGACGCCGACGTTGAAATAGCGGCGGAAGTGTCGCTCTTGCCGGGCACGATCTTGAAGGGCCACTGCGTCATTGGCCGGGGAGCCCAAATAGGCCCCAACGCGGTACTCAGTGACGTTGAGGTTGGCGAGAACGCCCGCCTCGGCACGATTGAGGCGACACGAGTGCGCGTTGGTGCCGACGCGCGCGTCGCGTCATTCGTGGTGCTGAGTCCCGGCGCCGAGGTCGCTTCGGGCGAAGTTGTTACGCCTCTGACGCATCGTTCTCACTGAGCCCGTCGGTTCACCTGTACGCTGGCGCCGTGGAGTCCCTCGCTAAACGCCGCCTCGTTATCGTCACGGGCCGATGCCACCCCGCACTAGCTGAAGACGTTGCTGAGAAATTGGGCGTCGGTCTCACTGAAGCCAATCTTCGCGAGTTCGCGGACGGTGAACTCCACTGTCGATTCGATGAATCAATTCGTGGGGCGCACGTGTTCATTATGCAAACGCACGGATCGCCAGTGAACGATTCGCTCATGGAACAACTCATCATGATCGACGCCGCGAAGCGCGCGTCCGCTAAAAGCATTACTGCTGTCATTCCGAACTACGGCTACGCGCGCCAAGATCGAAAGACTGCGGGACGCGAACCGATTACCGCGAAGCTCGTGGCCGACATGTTGCAAACGGCCGGCGCGAACCGCGTGCTGTCGGTGGACTTTCACTCGGGTCAGATCCAAGGTTTCTTCAATATCCCCGTCGACCATCTCGTCGCCGCCCCCGTCCTCGAGACGTACCTCAAAGCCAACGCCGATCCGCACACCTTGGTCGTCGTCGCCCCCGACGCCGGTCGTGTGAAAGTTGCCGAGCGCTACGCGCAGCACCTCGGATGCGACTTGGCCCTGGTGCACAAAACTCGTCCAGCGGGACAAGCCAACGTCGCCGAAGCGCGCCACATTGTCGGTGACGTCAAGGGTCGACACTGCGTGTTGATTGACGACATGATCGACACCGCCGGGACCATTGTCGCGGCCTGTGATCTATTAAAAGCCCATGGCGCCGAGGACATCTGGGTAATGGCGACCCACGCCGTCTTCTCGCCTCCGGCCGTTGATCGACTCTTCAACGCGCCGGTCAGCCGCGTTGTCGTGACCGACACGTTGCCCTTGGGGCCTGAGAAGCGCTTTGAAAAGTTGGAAGTTCTCTCGATCGCCGACATAATTGCCAACGCGATCTCGGCAATATTCGAAGATTCGTCGGTGTCGGACATCTTTGGCGGCGAGAACCTTCTTTAGGACTTGCTGCAGCACAGTCTTCGCCGAGACGACACGCAGAACGTGGCGCAACTATCGAGATTTTGAAAGATCTGATGTTCGACACGAAGGTGCTCGACGCATCTTGAGCATCGCACCGAGGTGAGTAGCACGCGTGATCGTCCACACCCACGCGCCGTTCGTGTGGCGAGGCGCCAGTCCCGACGTCGCCGTCATCGCGGCACGGGTGCCGGGTTTGGCGAAGTGGGGGACCTCGACAATGACGAGTGGGCGCCATTTCATGAGGGCGCTACGAATCGTGTTCTCTTCGCTGACTGTCGTACAGCTCGGCCAGCGACTTAGTTCGTGCAGCGCCTCAACGGGACCCTTCAGAGGACTCATGATCTCATCCTTGACGCCGTTACCCCCAGGTACGAAAGCCCATCCTCCGATGAGGTCAAAGGCGTCGTCGCTCTCGGCCTGCCAGGCCATGGGTTGGGACTTGACACCGTAGGCGAAAGGAAGAGTGAGCACCGCTGTTCCTGGAGCGAGATGCGTAGCGTTCCGTTTGTACCACGACGGCTCGTTGGCGGTGGTCACGCGAAAGGGTACTGAGTACGTGTTGAGCAACGGAAAGAACGCAGCGACCACGAGTACCGCAATAACCACTCGCGCCATGGTTCGACGTGCGTGATTTTCCTTCGATGGCCACCACCTCGTCACCGCACTCCACCAAGAGTCGATTGACCCGGCGAGGAGGAGCCCGACGCAGAGTGAGACGGGCAGGGCAAAGCGGGTGACTTCCATGCTTGAGAGGAACGGGAGTTTCGCTAAGAGGTGTTTGGGAAACGATTCGCAGAGCCACGTCAGAACGCC
>DATCBX010000210.1:0-8086 GCA_036511635.1 Acidimicrobiales bacterium
GTGGAGTGCGCAGTATCGCGGTACCGACCAAGTGGCCGTGGCCTTCTTTGGCGATGGTTCGGTGAACATCGGCGCTTTTCACGAGGCCCTTAACTTCGCCGCTATTTGGAAACTCCCGGTGATTTTCTTCTGTGAGAACAATCTCTGGATGGAGTACACCCGAACTTCTGAAGTCACTGCGGTCGTGAATCCTGCAGCGGACCGTGCGTCGGCGTACGGACTTGAGAGCATCATCGTCGACGGCAACGACGCCGACGCCGTCTACGAAGTCACCGCGACGGCCATGGCGCGTGCTCGCGCGGGTGAAGGTCCGAGCATGATCGAAGCGAAGACGTACCGTCACGGCGGACACTCGCGCGCCGACCCGGGTAAGTACCGGCCCGATGAGGAGCTCGCCGAGTGGCTTTTGAAGGATCCGATTCCTATGTACCGTTCGCGACTTCTCAGTGAGGGCGTGAGCGAAGACGACTTGTTGTTGATCGAATCAGAAGTGAGCGCCGAGGTTGAAGCCGCGACCGAAGAAGCGAAATCGGGCGCCGTACCGGGTGAGGATCTTTTGCTCAAGGATGTGTGGGCTGATGGAGGTGCGTCATGGCGCAATTAACGTTTCGTGAAGCAATCGCGCGCGGTATCGCACAAGAAATGCGCCGCGATGACTCCATAGTGTTCCTCGGTGAGGACATTGGCGCCGCGGGCGGTGTCTTCAAAGGCACGGTTGGACTGCTGGAGGAGTTTGGCGGCGTGCGCGTGCGCGACACACCAATTAGTGAGCAGGCGATTTTAGGAGCGGCAATGGGTGCGGCGATGACCGGCCTGCGTCCGATCGCCGAGATCATGTTCTCTGACTTCTTCGCGGTCTGTTGGGACATCGTCGCCAATGAAATTTCCAAGAGTCGCTATATGACCAACGGTCAGTTGACGTTCCCTCTCGTTATCCGCTCGGGCAACGGCGGGGGACTCCGCTTTGGCGCTCAGCACTCGCAAAGTGTTGAGAACTGGGCGATGATGATCCCAGGGCTAAAGGTCGTCGTCCCTTCAAACGCGGTCGACGTCATTGGTCTTATGGCAGCGTCAATTCGCGACGACGACCCGGTGATCTTTCTCGAGGCGAAAGCGCTCTACGCCTCCAAGATGGACGTGCCCGACGGCGACATTGTCGACACCCTCGGCACGGCCAAAGTGCTTCGCCAAGGAACGAACGCCACGATTATTGCTCTCGGCGCGATGGTGCCCCGCGCCATGCTCGCGGCTGAGGAGCTTGCGTCGAATGGCATTGATTGCACAGTCATTGACGTTCGTTCCCTCGTTCCTCTCGACACGGCAACGATTCTGCGTGAAGTATCGGCCACCGGTCGCGTCTTCACTGTCGAAGAGAACCCGCGCCTCTGTGGTTGGGGAGCGGAGCTCGCGTCGATCATTGCCGACGAGATTTTCTATGACCTCGACGGTCCCATTGTTCGAATCACGACGCCCCATATTCCGCTGCCGGCTGCTGACTCGCTCGAGGACTTGGCCATTCCCTCGGTTGAGCGCATCGTCGAGACGATTCACAAATCAATGAATTCGTAGTCAAAGCAGTACGTGGACAGCAGGCTCTCGCGTTGCGGGTCGCGGTGACTCGTCGCGTTCTTAACGGAATTCTTACAATCCTTCGTTAACATGACCGGCGTATCAGTACCTGATTACCGTGTCTCTGCTTGGCGATTCGTCGAAATTAACGCGTGAAGAAACTGGCGCGCGAGGAAGGGACCGACGAGTGCAGCTACGCATTGAAGCATTTCCAAAATTCACGCAGCCTCTATTGAGGTACTTTCGTGTCGACTTCGCGGGCGAGCGTAGGCCGTCTCTTAGCCACGTTCTCTTTGCGACACTCGTCGCGATCGTCGGTGCGGAGATTGCTGATGCTCTCATCGTGGCGCTGGGGACGAAAATCTACCCTTCGACCAAAGGTTACGGACACTTTCGATTTTCTGACTACTCAACCTTGACCATTATCGGGGTCATCATTGCCTGCGTGGGGTGGCCCATCGTGACGAGGGTCACTTCGAGCGCGCGCTGGCTCTACTACCGCGCCGCCATCGCGATGACGATTGTTTTGCTCGTGCCCGACGCCTTGATCTGGTACCAAGGTTCGCCAGCACGGGCCGTCTTTGTTCTCGTGTGGATGCACCTCGCGATAGCGATCGTGACGTATAACGCGCTTGTTCACTTGGCCCCGGTGCCGCGCGCTCGGCACGCTCGCTGAGGAGTACCTGCTCGGAATCTCTTTGAGGATCGTGAGCTCGAGAGCTTCGAAGCCCTTCGAGCAGCTAACTATCCATTGAAACTCTGACACGACGCGGCTACGTTGCTATTGCCTAAAACTTCCATAGAAAATAGGGTGATTAAAGTTCGTTCGCATCGCGGAGTCTCGTTACCGAGGACCAACATGCCCACGGCCACACCACTGACACCGACGACACAGACTCGTCGTTTGACCTAGGCCTTCAGCGGCGCGTGTCGTCCACCACGGACCCAGGACATCGCCGCCGCGAGGCTACAGACAACGGTCGCGAAGTCGAGCGCGGGATGCAGTCCAGAGACGAACGCCTTTTGAATAATCGTCGGAAAGAACTTTTTGCCGATAATCGTCGCTCGTGCACCCGGCGACAGTGACGCCAACACGTGATGACCCAGTAGATGGACCATGGGGTTGTAGCCAAGAAGTGACGCGAACAGAGTGGTCACTGGCGGCAATGTCGAGACGCGTTGAGCAACGCTTCGCGCGACTCCCTGGTTCGTGAGGCCGGTAAGCAGGGCGTGGGGCAGCGTAGACGAAAGGCCGATAATCATCAAAGTGAAGAAGATACCAATAGATATAACTTGGCCGGAGTTCTGAAACGTTGAGTTCATACCTGAACCCACGCCGCGGTTTTCTGCCGGCAGTGAGTTCATCACGCTGACGCGATTAGGCGCGGAGAAGGCTCCCATGGCGAGACCGTTCAAGAACAGAATCAGTCCGAACTCGGGATAAGAGAAGTTCGCGGGCAGCAGTTCCAGAAGAAGGAATGACGAAGCCGCGCCAATCATCCCGCCCACGGTAAAGGGGCGCGAGCCGTATTTATCAGAGAGATAGCCACAAAAGGGGCCCGAGACAAGGAAGCCCGCGGTGAGTGGCATGAGGGCGATGCCGGCCCACAGCGGCGTGTTCGAAAAGTTGAACCCGTGTAAAGGGAGCCAGATGCCCTGGAGCCAGATCACCATCGTGAACATCAGCCCACCACGACCGACCGCGGCCAGCAGTGTGGAGACGCTGCCCGTAGAGAAAGCCCGAATCTTAAAGAGACTGAGATTGAACATCGGATCGGGCGAGTTCATCTCTATTCGGGCGAAGAGGAACAGCGTGGCGACACCGATCACGAGAGAGCCGAGGACGAGGGGACTCGTCCAACCCATCACGTGACCGCCGTAGGGCTGGATGCCGTAGGTCGTGCCGACCATCAGCGCGATGAGACCGATAGCGAAACTTACGTTGCCGCTCCAGTCAATGGACGTGTCGCGTTTGTTAGGCACTTCTCTGAGTTTGAGATAGGCCCACACGGTGCCAAAGAGGCCAATGGGTACTGAGATGATGAAGATCAGTCGCCACTGGACTGGTCCGAGCAGTCCGCCCAGCACTAAGCCAATGAACGTACCCGCGATGGCGGCGATCTGGTTGATGCCAATGGCCATGCCGCGTTCGTGTTCGGGAAATGCGTCGGTCAAGATCGCAGTTGAGTTCGCCATCAAGAACGCCGCGCCGACCCCTTGAAAGAGTCTCATGATGACGAGCCACAGCGCGGCCGCGGTTCCCGACATCCACGTGATGGAGAGCAGTAGCGAGAAGAACGTGTAGATCACGAAGCCCAAGTTGTACATGCGCACTCGTCCGAGCATGTCGCCAAGACGCCCCAGGCTGACAACGAGCACCGAGGTCACGATCATGAAACCGAGAATCATCCACAGCAGATAGAACGTATTGCCGGGTTGCAAGGGATTGATCTTGATGCCCTTGAAGATGTCAGGCAGGGCGATCAACACAATTGAAGCGTCGATGGTGGCCATCAACATGCCCAACGTCGTGTTTGACAGCACGATCCACTTGTAGCGGTCAGAGTCCGGGTGGGGGAGGTCGCGTCGCCCTTGTGACGCGGTGGCGACTCTCACGAGGCGTCGTCGCTCAACAACTCGCTTGGCACGGTATCGAGAGAGTGCAAAATCGCGTTCGCCAACGCTCGGGCGCTCTCGGGACTGAGCTCGAGCGCAACTCGCGCCGAGGGTCCCTTCTGGGGGTTCAGAACGTCAATGAGAAGTGCGTGGCCGGCGCCGTAGTGCACGGGGTGATCGAAGTAGACCGTGGCGTCAGTCATTGTCGTCCAGCCGTCGGGCGTCTTCGCGCTGCCCTCGATGGTCACTTTTTCAGTTTGGTACGTACACATGATTCCTCCCTAACCAACGGTGCGAGCGAGGAACGTGAAGATGTCTTTCCAACCTTCGACGGCCGACTCGGGTCGATACGACGGACGTTCGACCGCGAAGAACGCGTGTGCGGCCCCATCAAACGTCCGGAAGGTGAATTCCTTGCCCGCGGCCGTCAACGCTTCGGCGAGCGCGTCGTTTTGTTCTGGCGACGGGAACGTGTCGTCGGCACCAAAGAGACCGAGCAGCGGCGCGGTGAGATTACCGGCCTCGCCAATGACCGCCTTGACTTTGAGTGGAAACTCTGATGGCGGGTCGATAGCAACAAAGGCGCCGTAGCAGTCGATCACGGCGTTGAGAGGTAGGCGACATCCCGCGAGGAAGGACTGGCGACCACCCGAACAGTAACCAATTGAAGCCACGCGTCCATTGGACGATGGCAGCGTCTTTAGGTAGTCCATCGCGCCTTCGACGTCGCCGACGAGCTGGTCGTCGGACACACCGCCAAGTGCGCGAGCGGTCGCGGCCGCGTCGTCGGGACTCGCGCCAGGCGCCTCGCGATGATAGAGATTGGGCATTAGTGCGGCGTAACCGTTCGCCGCGAACTTTCGCGCGATCTCTTTGGTCTGCTCGTCGTAGCCGGGCATGTGATGAATGACGACGATCGAACCGAACTGCTCGACGTCGGTGGGCACGGCGAGGTAGGCCTCGATCTCATCGCCTCCGTGTCCCTTCATGATGATTGATTCGGCACGCAGATCGTGTGTCATGGTGCTCCCTTCGATGGTTCGCTCGGCCGACTTTACGTCGCTCGAGATGCGCAGCAGTGGCTGAAATGAATTAGTTACTTTAAGTAACTATATGTTATGTTAGCGCAATGAACAAGGTGCTGAAGGACTCGGTGGTCCCCACGACTCTCGAACGCGAGCTGGGACGCCTGCGCCGCGCCCACCTGATGCAGTTGTTACGAACGTCGAGAGATCCCGAATTGAGCGTCTTGGCCACGGAGTTGCTTCGTGTCGTTGTCGAGGCCGGCACCATTCGCGCCTCAGACTTAGCGAACACGCTCTCGGTGACGAAAACCTCAATTAGTCGTTACGTCAACGAGATGCTCGACGACGGACTTCTCGTTCAGCGAAGTGATCCTTCTGATGGACGAGCGACATTGCTGTCGGTGTCCACTACTGGCCGTCGAGCACTTGAAGAACGACAGGCCAAACGCGGCGCAATTCTGCACGAACTGTGCGGAGAGTGGCCAAAGGGCGACGTCGAGAGATTGACGACGTTGCTGCAGAAGCTCAATGACGCCAGTCAGGCACGTCGGATGGGGCAACGCGCACGAACCTAGCGGTTCGCTTTTGACCAGCACTTACTCGTCCACCACCAGAGAACTTCTTTCGCTGGTACCGGTGTAGTACGCGATGCCAGCTGAGATGAGTAGCAAGAGCCCTGACGTCGTCAGTGCCAGATTAAGACCGTGAGTAAAGGCGTCGTAGGCAGCCTGCACCACTTTTTTGATAATTATTCCAATTGCTTTGCTACTTTCGCTGCTTTGTTTTTTCGCCTGGGAGCTCACCTGTCCGGTAATAACCGCGGTGATGATCTGTTGGCGAAAAGTCGCTGGGATGCCAAGTTGAATGAGACGCTGGGTCAAGTGCACCGTGAGTTGCGCGTTCACAACAGATCCGAGGATCGCGACGCCGGTCACCGCACCTAGTTCTCGACTGGTATTGATTGTTGAGGCGGCCATACCTGAGTTAACGGCGGGAATGCTGAACAACGCCGTTGCGTTTATGGGCACCACCAGGATGCCAAAACCCACGCCCGCAAGGCCCATGGTCCAGCCCAACGTGCCGAGTCCCGCCGTGGGATTGATCGCGACGTCGGTCAAAAGAACACCCACGCCCGCGAGGAGACACCCGACCGTCATCGGCACGCGCGAGCCAACACGACCAACCCAGCGACCCGCGAACAGCGATGCCAAGACCATGCCAGCCAGCAGCGGCAAGAAGTCAACGGCCAGTGTGTAGGGACCAACTTGGGCGACGACTTCGAGGTAGAGCGCAACGAAGAAGAAGATGGAGAAGATCGCGAAGCAACTCGTGAAGGCAATGACCGTCGATCCGGCGAATGCACGGTTTTTGAGCCACGCGACGTTCAACATCGGGTACTTGGTCTTGGATTCGACGATGAAGTACACAATGAAAGCAACCGCGCTGATCACGTACAGCGAGAGCACGCCCGACGAACGATACCCCCACGACTCACCAGAGATAGTGGCGAACGTTGCTGTTCCGAGAGCGATAGTGGCGAGCACGAAGCCGTAACCGTCGATGCGACGTCGAATCTCGTTCACGCTTTCGGGTAGTGCAATGGACGCAGTGATAAGCACCAGAACGCCAAAGAAGAAGTTGAACCAGAAGACAGCGCGCCACGACCACAGACCAACCAGTACGCCACCGATCACCGGACCGAGTGCCAGCGCGAGTCCAGAGACCGCGGCCCACGCTCCAAGTGCTCGAGCACGAGCTTTCTTTTCGGGATAGATGTGACGAATCATCGACAGGGTGCTTGGTTCGGAGCCCGCGGCGCCAACGCCCATAATTACTCGACCGATAATGAGTGCACTGGGCGAGCCGGCAAAGGCACACACCAGTGAGCCACCACAGAAGATCACGACACCGATCAACATCACTTTTTTGCGCCCGAAGTTGTCACTTAATGATCCCGAGATCAACATGAGGCTCGCGAAGGCGAGAGCGTAGCCGCCAACTACCCACTGCAACTGCGATACGCCCGCGTGCAGATGGGCTTGCACACTGGTCAGTACCGCACTGGCGATCGTGTTGTCGAGAAACGTAAGGAAGAGAATCGCGAGCAATGAAGCAAAACTGAAGTGCGTTTTTAGTTGGTGGACGATGCGGTCGCGCCGCCCCTGAATGGACCGCGTCATGAGTGATGGAGAGCCGTTGCGCTCGCTCATGTCATCCTCTCCCGTAACGATGCCCTTGACACCATCGTTCGATGACGCCTTTGGAACAAATTCTCAATTGCTCCGCGCTCTCCAGCGTGGGTGCTGATGGCTGTGATCTCTCGCGAACATTGCGCGTTATTGCGCGGCGCCCTTAGGTGTGATCAAAGCAGATTTCTACTTACTTAAAAGCGATACGAGCTACGGCTGTGTCGCCGCCCGTGATGTTGCCAACACTCATCGCGCAACTCTTCTTGTTCGCCTTGGTGGTGCCGCATTTACCGGTGCCAATTTTTCCCGTAATGACATGGAAGTAAGTCTTGGGCAAGAGTCCCGACGCGGTGATGGTGGCGGCTTTGGCGCCGAGAATGTTGCAACCAGCCTGGCCCTTCGCTGTCGCGAGACACTCGACCACGTAGACCGAGTCGCCTGGCGTGAAGCCACTTCCGGTTACTTTGACGGCCTCGCCACTGTGCAGATTTATCGACGGTGTGACGACCAGTTTTGGCGTGGTTGTCGCCGAGGCACTTGACAGAGACACGAGACCACTCGAGATTCCTGTAATAGATAACACAGCGATACTGAGTGTGACTCGTAAACTTTTTGTCAATTTCATGATCTCTCCCTGATTGTGTTGAATCGTCGAAGGCGTCGATAATTCGTTGATCACCATTGTCC
>DATCBX010000211.1:0-3076 GCA_036511635.1 Acidimicrobiales bacterium
CGTCTTTGGGCACGTCAAGACTTCTATTTTTCCGGTCCGACCGTTTCTCGTCATTGGCATTCTGGCCGGTGTTCGAGACATCCTGAGCGCTTCTGCTCGTCTGACCTACGGCAGATCGCTCACGCAAGCTGGTTTTAACGACACTCTGATCTCGCTCGGTGTTGGCGTCGGTGTGGTCGTTTTCCTTTTAGTCGGCCTGCTCATACTTCGTTCTAGTCACTACAGCGATGACGACAGTGGCGCGTGACGTTGCCCTGCGTTGAAGACAATTCGTCTGCCGACACCATTTCAAAGAGGAAGAACTCGAACGATGTAGTTGTGCCGCAGTGGCAGAACTCTTGACGATGCTTTTGGCAACGTGTCGCCGCAAATGATTGGCTATCGAAAGATAATTAGATATCGACGCGCGGTTCGCAAATGACGAGTGGTATGTCGCGCTTCGTACGTCGTTGGTAACTGCCATAGTGCTTGTAGGTAGCAACTGCTCGAGGCCACAGTTCGGCCTTCTCTTCTGGTGTCGCCACGCGTGCACGCATCGATCGTCGGTCACCCTTATACGTCACTTCAACGTCAGGGTGAGCCACGATGTTTTTGAACCAGTCGGGGTCTTGGTCGTTCCCGCCCTTTGAGGCAACGAGGATGAGGGCGTTGCCGTCAACGATCGGTACCGTGAGCATCGTCGATCGAATCGCTCCGGACTTTCTTCCAATCGTGTGTAACTCAACGACCGGCATCCCAAAGGCCTTACGTCCTACGCGCCCACGCGTCACGAGAACAACAAAACGATGAAACGCGTTCAACGCTTTGAATCCAACGTCCTCGAGGCGTCGTGGCGGCTTCACGTCCTGACGCTACCTCGGAGTTTTGTTAATTCTCTGTAGACGGCGTTCAATTTTTACTGAATGGTAGATAATCGGGTCTATCATCCACATTTGGCCGAGTTTCTGAAGCAGCACCGAAGAGAACGCCGAGGTGAGTTCAATGAGTACAGCGTCTGAATCTTCAAGTGAGATCGTTCGAGCAGCCCTCGTGCAAACGAAGTGGACCGGCGATAAAGACTCGATGATCAAGGCCAACGTGGCGCTCGCGCGAAAGGCAGCGAGTCAAGGTGCCCAGGTGCTCTGCTTCCAAGAGCTTTTCTACGGTCCCTATTTCTGCCAAGTACAAGATCCCGAGTACTTCTCCTACACCGAGTCGATTCCAGGACCAACGACGCAGATCATGCAAGAGCTCGCGAGAGAGACCAACATGGTGCTCGTGGTGCCGATCTACGAAGTTGAACAAGAGGGCATCTTCTACAACACCGCGTTCGTGATTGACGCCGATGGCACCTACCTCGGAAAGTACCGTAAGCATCACATCCCCCAAGTGAAGGGGTTCTGGGAGAAGTTTTATTTCCGCCCCGGCAATCTTGGCTACCCCATCTTCGACACCGCCGTTGGCCCCATTGGCGTCTATATCTGTTACGACCGGCACTTTCCTGAGGGTTGGCGCGCGCTCGGACTCGCTGGCGCAAAAATCGTCTTTAATCCCTCGGCGACCAGTCGCGGACTGTCGGCGTATCTTTGGAACCTCGAACAACCGGCCGCTGCGGTAGCGAACGAGTATTTCGTCGGCGCGATTAATCGCGTGGGCGTTGAAGAACTTGGCGACAACAGCTTTTACGGCTCCTCCTACTTTGTCGATCCCCGCGGGCAGATTATTGGCGACGCGGCCTCTGATTCTGACGACGACGTCATCGTGCGCGACCTTGACATGGGCGTTCTTAAAGACGTTCGACACACCTGGGCCTTTTACCGTGATCGCAGACCCGATAGTTACGGAGAACTCGTCGCGCCGTAACTGCTTTTGGTAATCGAAAGAAAGTAGGGAAGTCCTATGAAGATTCTCATTAGTGGAGGCACCGTCGTTAACGCGAGCGGTCCCTTTCTGGCGGACGTTCTCGTAGAAGGCGACCTCATCGTCGGACTGGTTGCGCCTAACTCGTCGGCTTCGCTCTCGTGGCGAGAAAGTGCGGACCGAGTGCTCGACGCGAGTGGGAAGTACGTTCTGCCCGGCGCCATTGATGGACACACCCACATGGAAATGCCCTTTGGTGGCACGCAGTCGGCCGACACTTTTGAAACTGGAACTCGCGCGGCGGCCTTTGGTGGCACGACGACGATTATTGACTTCGCGATTCAGTCCAAGGGCAAGAGTCTGCGCGAGGGTCTCGACACCTGGCATGCCAAAGCCCAAGGAAACTGCGCGATTGACTACAGCTTTCACATGATTGTCTCGGACGTCAATGAGTCCTCGCTCAAAGAGATGGACTTGGTTGTTGACGAAGGCGTCGCCAGTTTTAAGTTGTTCATGGCCTACCCGGGCGTCTTCTACTCAACGGACGGTGAGATTCTTCAAGCCATGCAACAGGCGTCCACGAACGGGTCGACCATCATGATGCACGCTGAGAACGGCATCGCCATCGACGTGTTGGTTGCTCAAGCCTTAGCGCGCGGTGAGGGCAGTCCACGATTTCACGGCTCGACGCGTCCCTCGTACTTAGAAGGCGAAGCGACCCACCGCGCCATTCAACTCGCCCGCGTAGCGCACGCACCCCTTTATATTGTTCACCTCTCGGCGAATGAAGCGCTCGACGAAGTGGTGAGTGCGCGAGATCGTGGACAAAACGTTTTTGCCGAGACCTGCCCGCAGTATCTCTTTCTCTCCGAGGACGATATGGCCCGCGAGGGATTCGAGGGGGCAAAGTTCGTTTGTTCGCCGCCACTTCGCGCGGCGCACACCCACGCCGATCTTTGGCGAGGACTGAGGACCGATGATCTCAGCATCGTGTCGACCGATCACTGTCCGTTCTGTTTTAAGGAGCAAAAGGAGTTAGGCGAAGGGAACTTCTCCAAGATCCCTAACGGCATTCCCGGCGTTGAACATCGTCTCGACTTGATCTTCCAGGGTGTCGACAAGGGCGAGATCTCGCTCGCTCGTTGGGTTGAAGTAACGGCAACCACGCCGGCGCGGATGTTCGGTCTCTTTCCAAAGAAGGGGCTCATCGCGCCCGGCTCGGACGCTGACATTGTTC
>DATCBX010000212.1:0-2286 GCA_036511635.1 Acidimicrobiales bacterium
TCAAAAAGTGGCAGTTGGCGGGTCGGACCACCGCACCGTTGTGTGCGTTAAGCGCTGAGACTGGTTTTTGGAACCATGTCGGCGCGGGCGGGAGCTCAATTCCGAACTCTCGAACGCGTGACACGTGGTTGAGATGACAACAGAGGATTTTCGAAGGTGACACGGGAGCGAGATGCGTCGCCGTCGCGGCCTCCACCCTTCGTCCGTCACCGGCCACCAAGGAGTCACCTTCGCGCACGACGTCAACAATGTTGCCGTCGAGAAGAATGCGTCGATGCTCCACGAGACCTCCGAAAGTCGTTTGTAATCAAATGATTATCTCACCTTACAAACGGGGCGGTGAATAAGGTGCTACTTTCGCCAAAGTCACCCCAGGAGGCTTCATGGCTAGTTCATTCGATCGTGTTCGGGTTCTGTGGCCCGACCATTTGGGTTTGGCTCGCGGCAAGTACGTCCCGGCCAACTTGGCCGACAAGGGAACACGTCACTGCACCGGCACGTGGGCGCTCGGTTATGACCGGGGAATGACGCCCGAGACGCCGGGTAGTCACTGGAGCGAGGGACTTCCAGACTTCGAAGCCACGTTCGATCTAGACGATCTACGTCCGAGTTGGGAACCCAATACCAAAGTGGTCGTGGCCGACCTCAAAAGAAAAGGCGTGGCGTTTTCCGTTTCGCCGCGAGCCGCACTTCGAAAGGCCGTCGATGACTGGCGAGAACTTGGTTACGAGGCTTTTGTTGGCATCGAACTCGAAGCGTACGTCTACGTGTCCGACGGCGCGGGTGGTTGGATGCCTATGGACACCCCGGGTGCTTTTGTCTACGGCACCGGTCCGAGTGTCGATCCCCACGGTCTTATTGACGCCATATGGACAGCCTGTGTCGAGGCCGAAATTCCTCTCGAATCGGTGAACTCTGAGTACGACACGCCTCAGTTTGAATTCACGCTGCGCTACGCCGACGCGTTAAAGGCCGCTGACGACGCCTTCCTCTTTAAGGTGCTCGCGCGCGAAGTAGCGCACCGCCTCGGTCTCATGATGACCTTCATGGGTAAGCCCATGAGCGACCGTGGTGGCTCGGGTCTGCACGTCAACTTCTCATTTCAAGACGCCAACGGAGAGAACGCGATCAATGACGAGAGTGCGAGTAACGGACTTTCGCAACTCGCTCTTCATTCCATTGGCGGACTGCTCGAACACCACCGCGCGTTAGCGGGGCTCTGCGCGCCCACCGTCAACGCTTATAAACGACTTCGTCCGGCTTCGCTGTCGGGCTACTGGGCGAACTGGGGCCACGATCATCGCGGCGCGACTATTCGCGTGCCTTCTGAGCGCGGCGTAAGCGCGCGACTCGAGCACCGACTAAGTGACGGCGCTGCTGTTGTTCACACTGCCGTCGCGGCAGTTTTGCAAGCGTCGCTGCTTGGTGTCACGTCTAAGACTGATCCCGGCAAGCCCGAGGGTGGCAACGGTCTCGACACCATCGAGGCAACCGTTGGCGTGCCGTCATCGCTCGCTGAAGCATTGGACGTTTTAGAAGCTGACCGTGCGCTCTGTGAGGCGGTCGGCAGAGACCTCGTTGCCCAACACGTCATGGTGAAGCGTACGGAGTGGGATCGCTACAGCGCCGCGACGACCGATTGGGAACTGAGAGAGTACTTACCGTTCCTTTAACGCCACGTCACTCGAATGGGCAAGTTCTTTATGCCACTAATGAAGTTTGAGCGAAGTCGTTCGGGTTCTCCCATCAATTCGACGCTCTCCCATCGATTGGCAATCTCTTCAAAGAGCACGCGCATCTCAAGACGAGCAAGATGTGCACCAATACACAGATGAGGGCTGTGGAGACCGAAGGCCACGTGATCGTTCGGTGTTCGATCCGCTCGGAACTCGTTGGGGTTGTCGAAGTGGTCCTCGTCGTAGTTCGCTGACGTGTACCAAAGGACGACCTTGTCGCCAGCCTTCAGACTCTTGCCGTCAAGTTCTACGTCAGCGGTCAACGTACGTCGAAAGTGCATCGTCACCGTTGTCCAACGCAACATTTCTTCGATGAGCGCCTTTCGTTCTTCAACGCTCATTGAAGGAATTGCGGCGAAGAGTGCTGGACGCTCAATGAGGGCGAGTAGACCTCCGGTCATTGAGTAGCGCGTGGTGTCATTACCCGCAGCAACCATCAACGTGAAGAAGTTCTTCAACGCGAGGTCATCGAGCGATTCACCATCGGTGGTGGGTTCGAGAAGAGCGGACAGTATGTCGTGCGTGGGCGTGAGGCGACGTTCTTCTAGAG
>DATCBX010000213.1:0-10743 GCA_036511635.1 Acidimicrobiales bacterium
GGTCTTTGGCAGACCGGTGACCAGGTCGCGTCCGCGAATCTCGGCGCGAAGTTCTTGTTCGAGCGGAAAGGCCGAACCGAGCTGAATTTTTATCTCTTCAGCAGTTCTTTCTCCGAGGGCGAGCTGGAACTCTTTCTTCACGTACGCAACGAGTGCTTCGTCAAGTTCGTCGCCGCCAACGCGAATGGACTGACTGGTCACGATGCCACCAAGTGAGATGACGGCGACTTCAGTCGTACCGCCACCAATGTCAACAACCATGTTGCCGGTCGGTTCGTGAATAGGAAGTCCCGCGCCAATCGCTGCGGCCATTGGCTCTTCAATGATGTAGGCCTTGCGCGCGCCCGCGAACTCAGCTGCTTCCATAACGGCGCGCTGTTCAACGCCCGTAATGCCCGAAGGGACACAAATAACCATGCGAGGTTTTGCGAAGCGACGTTGGTGGACGCGGTGAATGAAATAGCGCAACATTTTCTCGCAGATCTCAAAGTCCGCGATGACGCCGTCCTTCAGTGGCCGAATCGCTTGGATGTTGCTCGGGGTGCGGCCAATCATTCGCTTGGCTTCAGCACCCACGGCCAAGGGTTTCCCGTCTTTCACGTCCACGGCCACCACCGAAGGCTCGTTCAGTATGATGCCGCGCCCGCGTACGTAGACGAGTGTGTTGGCGGTCCCTAAGTCCACTGCCATGTCACGACCTAGCAGTGAGAAACGTCCATCAGCCATAGATTCCCTTTATCGAGGCGTGAGACGCCTCGCGCTTTCTAACAAGGCTAGGGCAAGACGGCGGCGTTGGACCAGTTCAGTGCCCTAAGCCAACGCAGGGAAGAAGATAGCGATTTCACGTTGCGCCGAATCAGCGGAATCTGATCCGTGAATCAAGTTCTCGGCCATCTCTGTCGCAAGGTCACCACGAATAGTTCCTGGCGCAGCTTCAGCGGGATTCGTCGCGCCCATCATGGTGCGAACGACCTGCCACGTGTCCTCTGGTCCCTCGATGACGAGTACCAGCGACGGACTGCGCGTAATGAACGCGACGAGGCGCTCGAAGAAGGGCTTACCTTCATGTTCGACGTAGTGCAGAGCGGCGGTGGTTGCGTCAATCGTGCGCAGCTCCGCGGCCACCACGCGAAGTTCACGCTGCTCGAGACGAGAAAGAATCTCACCGATGAGACCGCGTTCGACGCCGTCAGGCTTGATGATAACCAATGTTCTTTTCACGACAGGCAATCTAACAGCCCTAACTTGTGTGACGAGACGCCACGTGCAGCAACTCACCACGCACTTCAGCAACGAGATAAAGACTGCCGGCGACGACGATGAGATCGTCGTCGGTTGAGCGCTCTCTTGCGTGCGCGAGTGCCGACATTGCGTTCGGATGCTCAAAGGCAACCACACCATTCCTTCGAAGCGCGGCCGCTAGTTCACTCGCGGGTACCGCGCGTGGAGAATGTGGCGCGCAACAGTGGAACTCGGTGAAGCCCGCACCCACGAGTGGCGTGACCATATCGTCGAGATCACGACCCGTGAGCATTCCGATCACGCAGCGCCGTTCACCTCGAACATCAAAGGCACCGTCGAGCGTCGCGACCAGCGCGCGCACACCGGCGGGATTGTGCGCACCGTCAACAACAATCATCGGATTGCGCCCAACTATCTCCATTCGACCCGGCATTCGAGCCGTCGCCAACGTGGAGGCGACTACTTCTTCACCCAGTGCTCGCCCCAGGAACGCTTCGGCGGCCACGATGGCCGTGGCGGCGTTCACGCCCTGGTGGATGCCGTGCAACGAGACGAGTATTTCTTCGTAGTGTGCGTACGGCGTACGGAGCGATATGGCCCGGCCACCAAGCGCTAGTTCGTTCTCCTCGAGTTCGAAACTTTCACCAAGGAGCCAGAGCGTGGCACCGAGTTCTTCCGCTTTTTCTTGAGCAATCTGCACGACAATGGCATTGGTCGTCGCGACAACAGCGACGCCGTCGCCGCGAAAGATACCAACCTTGTCTCTGGCGATCTCGCCCACCGTCGTGCCCAGCACGGCCGTGTGATCGAGGTCAACGTTCGTGAGCACCGCGACGTCAGAGTTGATGACGTTGGTGGAGTCCCACGTGCCGCCCATTCCTACTTCAATGACCGCGACGTCAATGCCTTCGTCCGAAAAGTGCAACAGCGCAGCCACGGTCAGCAACTCAAAACGCGTGAGCGCAATACCGCTCACCGACTCGACGTCCGAGAGTCGCTCGAGAACGCTGATGAACGCGTCGTCATCTATGGGCGTGCCGTTAACGGCAATTCGTTCGTTGATCGCGTGAAGATCGGGACTGGTGAAGGCGCCCACGCGAAGACCGGTGGCCTGAAGCAGCGCACTCGTCAGCGTCGTAGTCGTACCTTTGCCGTTCGTACCAGTGACGTGGATGGATGGATAGTCGCCTTGGGGATCGGCGAAAAGAACCAGCGTCTCACGAATGGGATCCAGAGAAGGAATATCTTGACGATTGGGCGCGACGCGCTCGAAATCAACATGCGATTCGAGCCAGTTCAGCGCTTGAACGTACGACGAGAAGCGCACCGCTTAGCTCGCGCGACGGGTACGCGTCGCCTTTCGCATTTCATAATTAGGCGCCTCGTGCAGGCGTACGGACGCCGCAGTGACAACGCACTTCACGACGTCACTGCGACCGGGTACGTCGTACATGGGCTCTAACAACACGTGCTCGAGAATAGAACGCAGTCCGCGCGCTCCGGTACCGCGCTCGAGCGCGAGATCGGCAATGGCGACGAGCGCCTCTTCTTCAATGACCAGTTCAACACCGTCCATCGCGAGTACCTGTTGGAACTGCTTGACGAGTGAATTCTTTGGCTCGGTCAACACTTTGATCAACATGTCACGATCGAGTTGTTGCACGGCGCCGATGATTGGGAGACGACCGATGAACTCAGGAATGAGTCCGAACTTAACCATGTCTTCGGGCAACACGTGGCGAAAGAGTTCGATGTCGCCCTTGCGCTTGGACTCGACGGGCTGATTGAATCCCATTGACTTCTTACCAAGACGACGTTCAATGATCTCTTCGAGTCCCGAGAACGCACCACCGCAGATGAAGAGAATATTCGCAGTATCGATCGTGATGAACTCTTGGTGAGGGTGCTTTCGGCCACCTTGAGGTGGGACGCTCGCGACCGTACCTTCAAGAATCTTCAAGAGAGCTTGCTGCACGCCCTCGCCCGACACGTCACGCGTGATCGAAGGATTCTCGGCCTTTCGCGCGATCTTGTCGATTTCGTCGATGTAGATGATGCCGCGTTCAGCGCGCTTGACGTCAAAATCGGCCGCCGAAAGTAGTTTGAGCAGGATGTTCTCGACGTCTTCGCCAACGTAGCCAGCTTCAGTTAACGCGGTCGCGTCAGCAATCGCGAAGGGCACGTTGAGCATTCGCGCCAACGTCTGGGCGAGGAACGTCTTACCGCAACCCGTCGGGCCGAGCAGAAGGACGTTGGACTTAGCGACTTCAACGTCTTCATCGTGCAGCGGTCCCGTTTGAATTCTCTTGTAGTGGTTGTAGACAGCAACGGCCAGAATCTTCTTGGCATCAACTTGACCAATAACGAACTCGTCGAGGAACGCGGAGATTTCGCGAGGGGTCGGCAGTTCATCAAGAATGAACTCCGGACGATCGCCAAATTCGTCGGCGATGATGTCATTGCAGAGGTCAATGCACTCGTCGCAGATGTAGACGCTGGGTCCCGCGATGAGCTTTTTTACTTGCTTTTGACCCTTGGCGCAGAAACTGCACTTAATAAGGTCATTGCCTTCACCGAACTTCGCCACGAGTACCCTCCGACACGCCTTCCATCGCCGTCATCTTATGGTCCCCCACCATGAAAACGAGGTACCTAGGCGCGTGCAGTAATAACTTCGTCAATCAGACCGTATTCAACGGCCTCTTCGGCACTAATTATGAAGTCGCGGTCCGTGTCTTTGGTGATGCGCTCGACCGTCTGGCCAGTGTCACCAGCGAGCATGGAGTTCAAGAGGTCCTTCATACGAAGAATCTCACGCGCTTGAATTTCAATGTCTGAGGCCTGTCCGCCAACACCGCCCCAAGGCTGGTGCAACAACATGCGCGCGTGCGGCAACGCGAAACGCTTGCCCTTCGCGCCGGCGCCGAGCAGTACCGCAGCCGCTGAGGCTGCTTGACCGAAGCAGAACGTCGACACGTCGGACTTGATGTACTTCATAACGTCGTAAATCGCGAGAAGACCCGTTATGTCGCCACCGGGTGAGTTGATGTAGAGATTGATGTCCTTATCGGGGTCCTCGGACTCGAGAAAAAGCATCTGCGCGCAGACCAAGTTGGCAATGGTGTCGTCAATTGGCGTGCCGAGGAAGATTATGCGTTCACGAAGCAAACGGCTGTAGAGGTCGTAGGCTCGCTCGCCACGGTTCGATGACTCGACGACCGTGGGGACGAGATAGTTCTGGACTCGATGATTGTTATTCACACCACTACCCTATGCGTCGGAATCCTCAGACTCGTCCGTTTTGAGTAGCGCGCGATCGATTTCGACGCCCTCGGGGTCGACGAAGGTCACGTGGTCGGTCAGCCAGCGTGAAGCTTTCATTTTCGCAACTTCTGAACGAAACGTGATGACGCGCCCGGTGTCGTGAAGATTCGTGCGCAACAACTCAGGAGTTACCTGCATTGCCTCGGCGGTGACGTCGAGTTCCTTGTCGATCTCTTCATCGGTCGGCTCAAGACCCTCGGCCTTGACGAGAGCGCGCAACGCAAGGTCGACGCGAACCGCTCGCGTGGCATCTTCACGCAACCTCTCGAGTAGTTGATCGGACGTCTGATTCGTCACCTGAAGAAATGTCTCAAGATTGAGTTTCTGCTGCTCAAGTCGGTGGCCAAGATCGTGGAGGCGTTCGTTCGTTTCGTCGTTCACGAGTACTTCAGGTACCACTTCTTCGCTCACTAAGTCACTGAGGGCGACCAGCACCGCGTCGCGCTGCGACATCTGTGCCTCAGAGATGCGCATACGGCGCATCTGCTCAAGAATTGCGTCGCGCATCTCTTCTTCGCTTTGCCACTCGGTGTTTTCTTGAACCCACTCGTCACTCAACTCGGGCAGTTCACGCTCTTGAACCTTCTTGAGCGACAACTCATACGTCGCGACGACGCCCTGGCCGACAGATCCGTTCAGTTTCAGTTCTTCACCGGCTTTCATGCCGAGGATGAGTTCGTCAACACCTTCGGTAATCGTGCCCGAACCCACGGTGTACATGAAGTCGCTCATGTCGAGCGGTTCGACGTCGGTGGCTATTTGCTGAACGTGCGCGTCCATGGTCACAAGGTCACCAGTGACGATAGGACGGTCAACTTCTTTCAGCGTGGCGTCAGTCTCACGAAAACGATCAATCTGTTCGTTGACTTCGTCGTCGGTGACAACCGGTGAAGGAATTGTGACGCGAAGTTCACTTTGACCGTAGATCGGGATCTCGGGACGAACTTCTACGTCCGCCTCGAAGATGAGGGTTCCCGTGTCTTCTCCAGCCGTGATCTTGATATCGGGCTGCGAGATGGGATCGATCAACGTTTCAGCGACGGCGTGAGCGTAGAAATCAGGAATCGAATCTCGAATGGCTTCGTTGCGAAGGGCTTCGGGGCCACCGAGGTGGGCCATGAGAACGTTCTTTGGGACCTTGCCTTTGCGAAACCCTTTGATGCTGACCTGCTTGGAGAGCTTCGAGGCTGCTGAGTCAATGGCCTTTTCCATCTCGGGATCTTCGATCTCGACGGTTAGCTTGACTCGGTTGTTTTCCAGGGTTGTGGTGGTGGCGCGCATAAGAGATGCAAGCCTACCGGTTCCCTCCAAATGCTCTAAATCATGACCGTGAGGCCTTCGGCGATCGCCCTGGCGAGTGCTCTATCGCCTCGCACGTCGGTCGCCGACGCGTTAAGAAAAGCGTCGGCGGAGATGCGACCAGCGGCGCGGCGCCAAAACAAGGCCACGGGTGTGGTGAGTTCCAAATTTGGCGTTGTTGAGGAATGCTCGAGTGCTCTTGCTCGACCGTCCACAACGCCCAAGAGAATCGATCGTCCCAGCCGGCCACTCAAGTTGATCTGGACCAGCGTGCCCTCGGGCGCGCCGGCCTTTTTCCCGAGCACGAAGGGCAGCGCTGCTTCGAATCGATTGACCACGATCTCTTCACCGGGTCCGTGATCATCGGACGGCTCTAAGAGCGCGTCACGAATGTCTTGCAGATGGATCCAACTGTCAAGAACGCGCGTCTCTTGAAAGCGATGATAAGGGCGCTCCCCTTCGGGACTCCAGCCAATTTTCTCCCACTCATCGTCACTGAGGGCGCGGAGTCGTCCAAGCGAACTCTTTGTGGTGTCTATAAAGAGGTCAAGTACTTCAATCCCTGGTTTTTCACGCAACGCCAGCACGTAGGCCTCATTCAACTCACCAATGGGATTCTTCACGTACTCGGGCCACGAGCCAGCGTGATCGGGCACGGGATCACCGCGCAACATCAGCTCAAAGCCAATGAGATGACTCAAAACGTCTCGAACAGTCCATCCTGGACAAGGCGTTTGGGCGTCGTACGCCTCGAAAGAGCGAGGTCGAAGTGTCCGATCGATAGACGACCAGGTTTGATCAAGCGCGTCAATAATCCACTCATAGGCCATCACGTTCCCCCGCTCGCTCAAAGCCTACGCAGACGAAGTGCAATCAAGCCGTCCGTTTGACTGTGTAACGTAGAGACCTCGGGAAGTAGCGCAGCTTGGTTAGCGCGCCTGGTTTGGGACCAGGAGGCCGCGGGTTCGAATCCCGCCTTCCCGACCAGATGACCTGAACCCCATTGGCTAGACCAGGTCAGTCGGACTCGAATGGTTGATGAGGATTCGTCCCGTTCGATGTAAGACGTAGGTCACATTCAACCAGGAAAATTCCGATGAGCGAGAACTAGCGTGACGACATGTCAGCTCGACGCACTCTTCTCGCTCTTTTGATCCTCGTCGCGGTCGGAATTGGGGCGTTCTTCGGTGGCCGAGCGAGCGTGACGACCAGTGCAGTCACCACCACGACTAGCCCGAGGGCGGCGCCGTTCAGTCCAGTCTCGGTAACGTTCATTTCGCTTGACACAGGCTGGGCCCTAGGGACGACGTCATGCGGAAACGACCTTTCGTGCTTGAGCCTTCGCGCTACAACAGATGGAGGGCACCACTGGTTTGCTGAGTCCCTTCCCTTTTCATTGCTGAAAGTCGCTGACCGTAACGTCGACGGGGTCCCCGCAGCGACCTACGGATACGTCCCAAATATTCGATTCGCGAATGCGCGTAATGGTTGGATTTACGGTTCGTTGGGAGTGCCTATTCCGGCGAACGACCCCAGTTCCATTGTCGTTTCACTCAAGCCAGTTCTGTGGTCAACGCACGATGGCGGCGCCACGTGGAAGAGACAACAACTTCCTTGGGCTTATCAAGATGGTCCAGTTCTCGACCTTGAAGCCGCCGCCGGCAACGTTTTCATGATGGCAATGAACCTCCACGACAGCGCCGAAGTGGAAAGTACGCCGGTCGGAAAAGACCAGTGGCGCGCCACAAATACGACCAAGTTGAACATCCCCGCTGGCGGAGGAAGTTTCGGAGGCGCCATAGTTCTGCGGGCAGCCAAGGGATGGCTGGTTGAGGGCAATGACCGAGGAATATCTGGTAGCGCCCAACTAAGCAGCGTTGGCAAGTGGACAGCGTGGACTCCTCCTTGCGAAGAAGTCGGTGATAGTTACACCGTCCCCGCAGTCAGTACAACGAGAGATCTCGTCGCCTTGTGCTCGATGGGAGGCTTCGCCTCAGCGCAGACAAAGTTTTGGCCCCGCGGTGCGACCTTTGGATCCAACTGGCTGTATTTTTCGAACAATGGTGGGACAACCTTCACCGTTGGACCCCAACTTCAACCATCCAAAGATTATTTTTACAACATGCTCGGGTCCCCTTCGCCAGCCACTGTCTTGCTCAGCCGCAGTAACGGAGTTCGCGATGATCTCTTGGCAAGTTTCGACCGGGGTATCCACTGGCGCGTTGTGTACAAAGGTCAAATTGTCTACCTAGGATTCACGAGCGCCACCCAGGGCGTCGCCATTGTGCAATCATCCAATCGCACCTACAGAATGATCATGACCTATGACGGTGGTCGTACGTGGACTCTGGTGACCTTTTAGAAGTTCGAATCAGGCGACGTCGATTTCGACATCAAACTAATCATGTGATGTTTGGCACTGGGTCAAAGAGTGTGAGTTCCTCGGGCCCGGTCGAGTCGAAGAATGGGATCCACAATTCGAGATCACTCGCTTCACTGCGGTACGACTCCTCGACTGGATCCAAATTACGATTGCGAAGTAGCGCTCTCAGTTCATTAATGTCGCTGTCGAGGTGAACGAGTTCGATCTCGACGCCCACTTCGCGCGCCGCCAAAATCCGTTCTCTAAGATGACCGTGTCTCCAGCGTGCGCCAACTCAAGGGCCACGGTCCATTGCGGCGCTTCAACGCGCAGCCGAGCCGGATCTTCGGCGGCGTAATCAAGCGCGATCAGCCACTCATCGGGCGAGAGACGAAGCGCGTGTCGCTTGATGGCCAACTCCCGAGTTCTCGCGATCTTTCCCAAAGCCGGGAGACCGCACATCAAAAATACTCTGCCCACGGAAACCGACTCTCGAGGATTCGCGTAACTGCGTTGGTCGTGCCCTTGGCAGGAGTCGAACCCGCAACCTGACGGGTAGAAACCGTCTGCTCTATCCAGTTGAGCTACAAGGGCGCACTTTTAAGCGTAGTGAACGTGTCCAAGCTCGTCAGTCACTTCAAGAAACACTGTGTAATACTTAGAAGTCTTGGTGGGCGTAGCTCAGTTGGTTAGAGCGCCAGGTTGTGGTCCTGGAGGCCGCGGGTTCGAACCCCGTCGCTCACCCCAAAACGTTGTTACGAGGTCGCGACGACTTCGCTTGGTCACGGGTGTCTCAATCGCGTGTAGATTTCGCTTTGGTGCTCCGAAAGACGGGTGCCGTAGGGGGTTCTGATGACCATTGTTCGCGACTCGTTTTACATCAACGGTGAGTGGGTTAAGGCCAGCTCATCGGACACCCTTGAGGTGACGACCTCGGGCACCGGAGAGCTGTACGCCACGATCCCCTCGGGCACCGTCGAAGAAGCTAATCGCGCCGTTGAGGCCGCCGCCGCAGCCTTTACCGCGTGGTCGAACACCAGTCCCAAGGAACGCGGCGAGTTCCTCATGCGAATCTCAGAAAAGTTGGCTGAGCGCAGTGACGAAATTGCTCTCACGATCGCGAACGAGGTCGGCATGCCGCTCATGCTCTCCAAGGGCATACAGGCGGGACTACCCACAATGACGTTCAGCGACAACGCGCAGCGCGCCATGGACTTTGTCTGGGAAGAAGAGGTCGGTAACTCAACGCTCGTTCGCGAACCCGTCGGTGTTGTGGCCGCTATCACGCCCTGGAATTACCCACTGCACCAGATTGCTAACAAAGTCGCCGCGTCGCTCGCGGCAGGGTGCACCGTTGTCTTAAAGCCCAGCGAAGTTGCGCCGGTGAACGCGTTCATTCTGGCCGACATCATCCACGAGATTGGACTGCCAAAAGGCGTCTTCAACATGGTGACCGGCCTCGGTCCAGTCGTTGGCGAAGCCATTGTCGCGCACCCCAAGACCGACATGGTCTCCTTCACCGGATCTACTCGCGCTGGCAAGCGCGTGATGGAGATTGCCGCACAGATGGTGAAGCGCGTCTCGCTAGAACTCGGTGGTAAGTCGGCGAACATCATTCTCGACGACGCTGACCTCGCCAAAGCCGTCAGTGACGGTGTCTTCAAGTGCTACTTGAACTCCGGCCAAACCTGTTCAGCGCTCACCCGCATGGTCGTACCTCGTTCACGTCTCGCTGAGGTAGAAGACATCGCCGTCGCCACAGCCGCGGGTTTCATGCCCGCTGACCCCATCACGGGTGCGTCACTGCTCGGCCCACTCGTGAGCGCTGCGCAACAACAGCGCGTGCGTGACTACATCAACAAGGGCATCGACGAGGGCGCGCGCGTCATTACTGGTGGCGTCACGCCACCAGAGGGACTCGAGAAGGGTTACTACGTCGCTCCAACGGTTTTCTCTGACGTTACGAACGACATGACCATCGCGCAAGAAGAGATCTTCGGTCCGGTTCTTTCGATCATTCCTTACGACACCGAAGAAGAGGCGATCGCGATCGCGAACGACTCGAACTACGGACTCGCGGGTGGTGTGTGGGCCGGCAGTGACGAGAAAGCCTTCGAAGTCGCGCGAAAGATTCGCACTGGTCAAGTCGAAATCAACGGCGGCGCCTTTAACGTCTTCGCACCCTTTGGTGGCTACAAGCAGTCCGGCATCGGACGCGAACTCGGCAAGTACGGCTTCGAGGAATTTCTCGAAGTGAAGGCCATTCAGCACAGCTAGTCAACTAAGAAGCCGAGTGTTGGCGGTATAGACTCGTCACGCGCCGGTAGCTCAATTGGCAGAGCATTTGACTCTTAATCAACAGGTTCCGGGTTCAAGTCCCGGCCGGCGCACCAAGTAATTGTATTAGTTCGGTTCCTACTGGACAAAGGACCTTCGGGACCTGCTTTACTGAACTTCGACACCTGCTTGACAGACCTTCAGGACCTCCTTGACACGTGGCCGCTGCTGACCTTGGC
>DATCBX010000214.1:0-9259 GCA_036511635.1 Acidimicrobiales bacterium
TACGTGAACTGTGACACGTGTAATGGCGCGCGCTACAACCGCGAGACGCTCGAGATCTTGTACCGCGGAAAGTCAATCAGCGACGTGCTCAATATGCCTATCGCCGAAGCGATCGAGTTCTTTGATCGCCAACCGACCATACTTCGCCACGTGCAGAGCTTGATGGACGTGGGACTGGGCTACGTGCGCCTCGGCCAACCCGCGCCCACGCTCTCAGGTGGTGAAGCGCAGCGCGTCAAACTCGCCACAGAGTTGGCGCGTCGGCCCACGGGTCACACCCTCTACGTACTGGATGAACCAACGACTGGTCTGCACTTCGAAGACGTCAATCGACTCCTCCAGGTGTTGCACCGCCTCGTCGATCAGGGCAACACAGTGCTCGTCATTGAGCACAACTTGGATGTTGTGAAGACCGCCGACTGGGTTATTGACCTTGGACCAGAGGGTGGGCGTCGTGGTGGACTCATCGTGGGTGAAGGAACGCCCGAGGAGATTGCGGAGTTGACGTCCGCGACGGGAACCGTACTTAAAGAGGCACTCGTAGGTCACGGGCAGAACTAGTGCTGGCGAAGCCTTCGGGCATCCCGCGACAAAGTGGCTGCTACCTCTTTCGCAATGAACGTGGCGCGGTTATCTACGTTGGTAAGGCCAAGGTTCTCGCGTCGCGCCTGTCGAGCTACTTCCAACGAAGCGAGGGACTGAGCGAAAAGACGCAACTGTTGATGACTGAGGCGACGGCGGTCGAATGGATCGTCACACCAAGTGAACTCGACGCCCTGATACTTGAAAACGAGTTGATCAAAGAGAATCAGCCCCGCTACAACATGCGTCTCAAAGACGACAAGAGTTTTCCTTTTGTCGCGCTAGATTCACGCACTGACTTCGCCGCACCGTACACGACGCGCGGCACGCATCTCAAGGGCGTGCGCTACTTCGGACCGTTTGTCGACGTACGGGCCCTTCGCGTGACGATGGACGAGCTGCTCCAAGCATTCCCCCTTCGCTCGTGCTCGCGCCACAAGTTCAACTACCAACAGCGCATTAGCCGACCTTGTTTGCTCTATGACATTGGCAAGTGTTCAGGTCCGTGCGTGGGAGCGATCGATCCTGAGGGGTACCAGCGACTCGTCCAGTCGTGGGCGCAGTTTTTTGAAGGCGACGTGCGCCAACTTCGCGATCACCTTCAGCGACAGATGCGCGAGGCCTCGGAGAAGAAACACTACGAAGCCGCGGCTAAGGCGCGCGACGGGCTTGAGGCGCTCGAGAGGGCCGCGGGGGCACAGAGCGTTGTCTTGGACGATCATTCAAATATCGACGTCATCGCCATTGCCAGTGAAGGCAGTCGATCGGCGGTCGTGCGCTTTCGCGTGCGCTATGGACGCATTATTGGTCGCACCGTGCACCTCGTTGATCGTTCAATGGACGAGGATGATCGCGAAGTGCTCGAGAACGCCATGACCGACATGTATCTCGACGCTGACTCGGTGCCCCCGGTCGTGATCGTTGAGCGAGCGCAACTCGCGACGCCGCTGATTTCGCAGTTTCTGAACGACGTGCGAACCAAGCCCGTTGAACTACTCGCGGCCCAGCGCGGCAAGCGGCGTCGCGTACTCGAACTCGCGACCCACGACGCCGAGTCGGTGATGAATCGAGACTCACTTCGCCGCCAAGCGGATCACAACGTGCGTTCGCGCGCGTTACAAGAACTCGGCGCGGCGTTGTCCCTAGAGCAGCCGCCATACCGCGTTGAGTGTTTTGACATGAGCCATCTCCAAGGCACGAACTACGTCGGCTCCATGGTCGTCTTCGAAGACGGCCTACCGGTAAAGAACGACTACCGACACTTCAACGTCAAAGAGGTCCTCGGTAACGACGACGTGGGCGCCATGGAAGAAGTGGTCCGTCGGCGCCTCGCGCACTGGGAAGAGTCCCAGGCGAACTCCAAGTTTCGCCGAGCCGACCTGATCATCATCGACGGCGGACTGCCACAACTGCACGCCGCGGAGAAGGCGGCACGCACGCTTGGACTAAGTGGACTCGTGGAGTTCGCCGCGCTCGCCAAACGCGAGGAGCTTCTGTACCGTCCTGGTAGTTCTTCGCCCATTGCCCTCGAGCGAGGTAGCGAGAGTCTCTATTTGGTGCAGCGCCTGCGCGACGAAGCGCACCGCTTCGCCATCACGTTTCACCGTTCAAAACGTGGAAAGTCGATGGTCGCGTCCTCCTTGGAGGGCGTCGAAGGTCTTGGACCCGCTCGCCGCGAACGTCTGCTCGGCGTCTTTGGCTCGCTGAACGCCCTTCGTCAAGCCACGTTGGACGAGCTTGACGCGTTGGCGTGGCTACCGAGTGACGTGGCGACCAGGCTCTACGATCACTTACAGGCGCCGAGCGCCCCACGACCCACGAAAGAGAGTCCCAATGAGTGAGGTGTTGCTGGTCACGGGTATGTCGGGCGCGGGGCGCTCGACGGTCTCGGCCGCCCTCGAGGACCTCGGTTGGTTCGTTATCGACAATCTGCCCTTGGAGCTCATCGTTCGCGTTGGTGAGCTTGCCTCAACGAGTTCTCACGAGCACGCGGGCGTGGCCTTTATCGTCGGAAGGTCCGGTGGCGTGCAGCCAGAGGCGGTGTTGGCAGTGGAGAAGGAGTTGCAACTACGCCACGACAACGCCAAGATCCTCTTTCTCGACGCGCCCGACGAGGTCCTCATTCGCCGCTTTGAAGGCAACCGTCGACGTCACTCCTTTGCCGCGGCGACGCTCGCCGACTCCATCGCGGGCGAGCGCGCGTTGTTGGCCTCTATTCGTGACGCGGCCGATCTCGTTATCGACACGGGATCGATTAACACCAACCAGCTGCGGCGACGCATCGTCGAGACCTTTACCGACGCGAGCGCGATGGCCTCGCTGCGCGTGTCACTGGTGACCTTTGGCTACACGTACGGGATTCCTCGCGACGTTGACTTGGTCTTTGACTGTCGCTTTCTTCCTAACCCTCACTGGATTGAGGAACTGCGGCCGCTGACGGGTCTCGATGAGCTGGTGTCGACCTACGTTCTTGATCAAGAGCCCGCGCAACATTTTCTCAGTGACGTGGTGGGCATGCTGGAGTGGCAGATACCGGCCTTCGCCAAGGAAGGGAAGTCGTACCTTTCTATAGCTATTGGTTGCACCGGAGGACGTCACCGCAGTGTGGCGATCGCCGAAGAGATTCGCCGGCGTTTAGACCTCGATAACGCCGTGTTTCACCGCGACATCGCTCGATGAGAGTCGTGGCGGTCGGCGGTGGCCACGGCACTGCCGTCTCCTTGCGGGCGCTGAAGGAAATCTCACCAGACGTGACGGGGGTTGTCTCGGTCGCCGACGACGGAGGATCGACAGGGCGACTACGCGCGATGTTGAACGTCGCTGCCGTGGGTGATTTGCGCAAGTGTCTTGTCGCTCTCGCGGACCTGGAGAATCCGCTCACGGCTTCCTTTGAACACCGTTTTAGCGTGGGCGAGCTGAACGGTCACGCCGTGGGAAATCTACTGCTCGTGGGGTTGATTGACGCGACGGGCAACGTCGAGGAGTCGGTGGCGGCCCTGGCTCAGGTCATGGGCGTCACGGGAACCATCGTGCCAGCGAGCGTCGAAGGCGTGGTGCTGCTCGCCACGACCGAAGAGGGCGACTCGCGAGGTCAAAGCGAAGTCGCGCGCTCGTCAACGATTCGTCGCATCAGCCTGGATCCCGCGAACGCCGCGGCTTCTATCGCGGGCGTTGAAGCCATTGAGCGCGCTGACGTGGTGCTCATTGGTCCAGGCTCGCTCTTCACCAGTGTGTTAGCGGCCTGCGTGGTGCCGGGCATCACTCAAGCGCTCGCGGGTACTGCGGCCACGAAGATCTACGTGGCGAACCTCCGGACACAGCCTCCTGAGACCGATGATTTCACTCTCCAGGACCACGTCGACGCCCTTTCTCGCCACGCCGTTGTACCGGACGTGGTTTTAGTCGACAAGTCCTCGACCTTTGCGAATGACGCGTGCTCACTGCCCACGCGCCTCGTTGACATAGTCACCGACGATGGGCTCTTTCACGATGTGCAAAAATTGGCGAAAGCCGTACTCGACGAAGTGCGAAGATAGATGTCCGACGAAGTGAAGGAGTGCCAGTGGTAACACGGGTAGGAATTAATGGATTTGGCCGAATTGGAAGGAATTTCCTGCGCGCGTCGCTGGGAAACCCCAACATCGAGATTGTCGCGGTCAACGACCTCGTACCACCAGCAACGAACGCTCATCTCCTGAAATACGACTCGACGCACGGACGCCTGAACACCACGGTCTCGGTGAGTGACGACGGTATCTGCGTAGGCGAGCACACCATCAAAGTCTTGGCTGAGCGTAACCCCGCTGATCTGCCCTGGGCTGAACTCGGCGTTGACGTCGTCATCGAATCAACGGGTCACTTTACGAGCCGCGAAGGCGCGGCGCGTCACCTCGACGCGGGCGCTAAGCGCGTCATTATCTCGGCACCTTCGAGCGACGCCGACGCGATGTTCGTAGTGGGCGTGAACGAGCACACCTACGACCCGGCGATTCACTTTGTCGTGAGTAACGCGTCGTGCACGACGAACTGCTTCGTGCCGATGGTCAAGATCTTGGACGACGCCTTTGGCGTAGACGTGGGTCTTATGACGACCGTGCACTCCTACACCAACGATCAGAATCTGCTCGACCTCGCGCACACGGACCTACGTCGGGCACGCGGTGCCGCGGCGAACATTGTGCCCTCGACGACGGGCGCAGCTCGCGCGACAAGTTTGGTTATGGCCTCAATGAAGGGACGCCTGGACGGTACGTCGCTGCGCGTACCAACGCCCGACGGCAGCATCACGGACTTCACGGCCATCGTGCGCTCGACGACCATAGAAGAGATCAACGCTGCCTTTAAGGCCGCCGCCGAAGGAGCGCTGAAGGGCGTGGTTGTCTACACCGACGAGCCAATCGTGTCATCGGACATTGTCGGCAGTGCCGCGTCGTGCACCTTTGATTCTCTCATGACCATGGTCCAGCCGATTGACGACAAGAAGAGTCTGATCAAGGTCTTTGGTTGGTACGACAACGAGTGGGGTTACTCAAGTCGCCTCGTTGACTTGACACTGCACATTGGTGAGTAGCCCAGTGGCCGAGCAACTGCCCTCCCTCGAACGATGGGGGAGTCTCGAGGGTAAACGCGTGCTCGTGCGCGTGGACTTCAATGTACCCGTAGCTGAGATCGACGGGGTCCTGACCGTCACCGACGATTTCCGACTTCGCGCGGCACTGCCGCTCTTTGACGATTTGTTGGAGCGAGGTGCGACGGTGGTTGCGTGTACGCACTTTGGTCGACCCAATGGAAGAGTGGACGAGCGTTACAGCGTCGAACCGCTACGACGGTGCTTGGCGACACTTCGCCCCGAGGTGACGTTGCTCGAGAATCTTCGCTTCAACCCGGGTGAAGAAGTGAACGACGCAGCCTATGGTGCTGCTCTCGTTGAGGGATTTGACTACTACGTCAACGAAGCCTTTGGCGCGTCGCATCGCGCGCACGCGTCGATCATGGTGCCACCCTCACTGGTGCCGAGCGCCGCTGGTCTCAACGTGCAGCGCGAAGTCACGACAATCTTGGGTCTCCTCGACGAACCAGTGCGGCCCTTCGTCGCGGTCGTCGGTGGCGCCAAGGTCAAAGACAAATTGGCAATCATTGGTGTGCTCGCGCAAAAAGCCGACGTCGTGATCGTGGGTGGGGGGATGGCCTACACCTTCGCGGTTGCTGAAGGTCGAACAATCGGCGGATCACTCTTTGACGCGTCCTACGTCGAAGAGTGCCGATCACTCCTTGAGGGCGGCAACGTACTCATTCCGCTCGACGCACGTGGTCTTCTCGACGGTGCCTCTTTTGGTGTTGACGGTGGAACAGAAGAGCCACAGTCCTTTGGCGACAACATCCCTGACGGCTCAATGGGTCTCGACATTGGTCCGCTTTCGATTGAGATCTTCGTGAACGCGATTGGCACCGCGGCGACAATTCTTTGGAACGGCCCCATGGGCGTCTTTGAGGATCCGCGCTTTGGCGCGGGTACCGAGGCAGTCGCGCGCGCTATCGCCGCGTCCAAAGGTGTCAGCGTGGTGGGCGGCGGTGACTCCGTCGCGGCGCTTGGATCGTATGGTTTAGAAAACGACGTGAGTTTCGTCTCTACCGGTGGCGGCGCGTCCTTAGAGCTTGTCGAATTCGGCGATCTGCCCGGCCTGAAGGCCCTTCGTGAAAGTCCGTGGAACTAGATGACCGCTCGTCGTCCCCTCGTCATTGGCAACTGGAAGATGAATCTCGACTTCGTCGAGAGTTTGCACCTCGTCCAACAGATCGGCGTACTGCTGAAGAATCGACCCGTCGAGCACACCGACGTGGTTGTCGTGCCGCCCTTCGTCGATCTTCGCACGGTCAGTTCCATCATTGACTCAGAGCGCTTCACGCTTGGTCTTGGTGCCCAACACGTAAACCCCTTCGAGAATGGCGCACACACTGGTGAGATCAGTACGTCGATGCTCAAGCGTCTCAACGTCGAGTGGGTCCTCGTTGGTCACTCCGAACGGCGCGTGAACTACGCCATGAGTGACGAGGTCGTGACCCAGACGCTCAAAGCGGTCGTGCGCGCTGGCCAACACGCGGTGCTCTGCGTCGGTGAGACCCTGGAAGTTCGAGAAGGTGGCGAACACGAGAGTTTTGTCAAGGCCCAACTTGAGCACGCCCTCAAGGGGCTCGAAGAGAAATTTCATGCGCTGGTGACCGTGGCGTACGAGCCGCTCTGGGCTATCGGCACCGGCGTGAACGCGTCCTCTGAGCAAGTGCGCGATATGACGTCGTACCTGCGCGACGTGGTGCGCAGTCTGTCCTTCGTTACTCCTCAAGTGCTCTACGGCGGCTCGGTCAACGCTGAGAACGCTGGGACACTCGTGCGTGAGAGCGACGTGGACGGCTTTCTCGTCGGAGGCGCCAGTTTGAAGGCGGAGTCGTTCGTTGCGATACTGCAGACGTGCGACGACTGCTACGCTATAAAGCGCTAATCGGAGGACCCAATGTTTACCTGGGCAATTATCGCAATTGAGACGTTATCGGCCGTGGGGTTGATCTTTCTCGTCCTGTTGCACTCGGGACGTGGCGGAGGAATCTCTGACCTCATGGGTGGCTCTTTGGGCGCCGCCGCAACGGGTTCAACCGTCGTCGAGCGCAACTTGGACCGCATCACGATCGCGGTGGCATTGGTGTTCACCTTCGCCACGCTGACGCTCGACCTGCGCCTGCAGTAACGGGAATGTTCTCGCGTCGAAGCTGGCGCGCGCTGGTTCTTTCGTTGCTTTGCCTCGCGGCTTTTGTGGTGCCCGTCTCGTTCTCGAACGCCGTGCAGGTCACCAACGCGAATGAAAACGCGCGCACGCTTTCGCTTTCACTACCTGGAACCTTTAACGGTTGCGCTTACCTCGACACTGGCGCAACAGCGAGCACGAGCGCGATTCTCGACCTCGTTCGTCCTTCGGCGTTCATTACCGCCGCCAACGGAACGCTGGTGGGCGAAAACGGACCCATTGCCTCGGCGGAGCTGACGTCGTTGACACCTGAGACCGTCCGCTACACCATCGCCCCGGGCCAGACTTGGAGCAACGGTGCTCCCTTTACCGGCAACGATCTCATTGGATGGTGGCAAAAGGCAAAGACGCTCGCGAGCGTGGTCAGTGACGGGTATCGCGCGATCAAGGCGCTGAGCGAGTCGGCGAACGGACTTACGGTTACTGCCGTGTTTTCGAAATCCTACGCCGACTGGAACCTTCTGTTTCGCGACGTGGAGGCACTTGGGACCCCGTCGAGTTGCGCGGTGAGCAGTCTGGTGAGCAAGCCATCACTTGGTCCTTACTACGTCGTCAGCGCTACGAAGCATCGTGTAGTTCTAAAGATGAATACTGACTGGCCACTAAACACGAATCGTTTTGGTCGCGTGATTATTACCGATAGTCAGACCTTGCCCGCAACGGCGAACGTCGTCTTCGCCGACTACACCCTCGCGGTTGGTCACGCACTTGTTCAAAGCATCACCACGCACTCAAATCTGCTCAGTCGAATTTCTTCTTCGGCCAACATCGAAGAGTTGACGTTTGCGCCAATGGGCTATTTCACTCGCAGTCTTGGCGTTCGACAAGCCTTAAGTTGGTCGATAAATCGCCAACCACTCATTGACGCTCTCTTTGGCGCGGTCACGCTCATTCCCCAGGTCGCAGCGTCGGCAATCTATTCACAAGGACAGAGTCAGTATCCCGGGACCGCGGGCGGTGGTCTTTCGGGACAACTCCCGCCGGTCACCATCAAGACGCCGACGACCAATGGAACGAGCGACTGTACGTCCTGCGCAGTAGAGGAGTTAACGCAACATGGCTACCACCGCGCGAGTTCCGGTTGGTTCAACGAGGCCGGACGACGCCTCACTATTCGTCTTGGCGTTGGTCCGAGTGATCTGGACCACAGAGTCGCCCTTGCGGTGAAGAGTTATTGGACGAGCGTTGGTGTCTCGTCGACACTTGTGAGTGAGCCGAGCGACACGGTAGCGGCGCGCTCAGCGGCGTCGAGCAACGTTGACGCAGCGGTATTCGCGCGCCCTACGCGCACGGCACCGTCGTTCGCCGCCCGTTCTTGGGCTGGCGCTGCCTATTCCAATACCTTTCCGAGTGGAGTACGAATTGCGACGGTCACGGCATACTTCAACCAAGCGTCAGCAATCTTCAATCCCGTAACCGCGGCGTCGACGTGGCTGAAACTTGACCAGATTATTTTGAAGGACTACTGGGTTCGCCCTCTCTTTACGGCGCCTTCGCTCGCGGTGTGGACCAGCACGCTCGCGACGGTACTGAACAGCTTTACCGAGGCGGGTTTCGTCGATCAACTTCCCACGTGGTCGATTGCGCCGGTGGTGCGAACTAACTAGGAATTAGTTAGTAGGTCGTCAACGGCTAGAGTGGAATCCGCGTCGGAGTGGCGGAATAGGCAGACGCGCCAGCTTGAGGGGCTGGTGCCCTTAGGGGCGTGTGGGTTCAAGTCCCGTCTCCGACACCAACAGCAGTTGCCTCATTGCCAACTCATCTTCGCGTTAATCCAAGCGAGCACCAATGATGATTGGAAACGGAGAGGTTCTAAATTTTCCCTGTTCTTTGAGGTCGACAATTGCGTCAATCATCCATTCACCCGAAGGGACGGCGTA
>DATCBX010000215.1:0-9392 GCA_036511635.1 Acidimicrobiales bacterium
AGGACGTGCCCAAGACGCTCGTCTACGACCTGTGTCACTACCGCAACGAAATGGCTCGGCGTGACGGCGACCCCGAGCCGATCCCCTCGTCGGTACTCACGAAAGCTCCTTCAGCAGAACTTCGACCCGATCAGCGCGACGACCAGTCCTTGCCGCCCTACGCGATACTCGATCCCTTGCTCGAGCTCTACGTCGAAGAAGACGCCACCGCCGAAGAGATCATCGAGTTGGGTTTTGACCGTGAGTTAGTGACGCGTATTACCCGTCTCGTGGACCGCAGTGAGTACAAGCGTCGCCAGATGCCGCCGGGCGTGCGCATCACGAAAAAGGCTTTTGGGCGCGACCGACGTATGCCCATTACGAACGCCTTTCAACCCGAGGCCCAGTGAGTTCACCGCGCAACACCATGCAGCACCTTTTTTCGTGCTTTGACACGATGTACGCCACGTTGGGCGAAAGCGCGCCAATGTTGCACAATGACGCCTTCGTCATCCGTACCTACGAGATGGGGCGTTCCTTTGGTGAGGTGGCCCTTCGGTTCCGCACCTATTTGGGCGATGTCGCCAACGAACGCGTGCTCTCTCTCGAAGAGGTTCTGCTTCGAGCCGTGGCGAGTGACGAGAGCGGCGCGATGGTGCTGTTTGCCGTAGCGACGCTCGTCGGCCCTCGTTTACTGGTGTCGCTTCGCGACGCCAGAGAGGTCGGGGGGCTCGACGAGTCAGCGCTAGAGGTGCTGAACGACGCCTCCCAGGTCCTCGTTCGAGAGATTCTGCTCGTGGGCGAGGTGGCCAAAGCCCAGGCGCCCATTGAAGACGGGCACTGGCAAGAGGTCGCTCGAAGTCTCGGCGATGCCCTCGATGAGGCCGGAAACGCTGAAAGTTTCGGCACCTCCCGGTAAGTTGGGCAGCGGTCGAGAATCAACCTGCGCAGGCCAAGGCCTGCCGGGCTCTACCGGCCCGAAGGATGTTGCGTGCAGCGTTTGTGTCCGCGTGTGCGCTGTGTCCACACTTGAGACAACGAAACTCTGCTTGGTTGACGCGGTTGCCAGCCTCGACGTGGTGACATTCTGCACACGTCTGACTGGTGTGGCGAGGATCAACCTTCACTACGATCCGTCCGGCGCTTTCAGCCTTGTAGGAGAGCATTGAAGCAAGGGTTCCCCACCCCGCGTCGTGAATAGATCGATTGAGACCAGCTTTCGCTGCGGCACCGTTCGGTAGGTAACGACCGGGCGCTTGTGGATCGGGCTTCGCCGCGGGTTTGCGCACCATGTTTCTGATGGCGAGGTCTTCAATCACAATGAGGTCGTAGTCGTTAACAAGTCGCCGACTTAGCTGGTGGGCCGCGTTGCGGCGCTGATTGGCAATTTTGCGATGGAGCTGGGCCACAACCTGAACTTGGCGACGCCGTCGGATTGAACCACGCTGCTTGGTAGAGAGTTTCCTCTGGGCCAGAGTTAGTTGGTCCCGAGAGCGCGAACCAAACTGCTCGCACGGAATAAGTTCTCCGTTACTTGTAGCGACGAGGTTGATGACACCGAGATCGAGACCGACCTCACGGCCCGTAGAGGTGAGCGGTGCTTCGGGCACGTTCACGCAGCGCACGCTCAACCACCATTTCGTGCCTTCACGCTTGACGGTGATTGCTTTGGGGGTACCGACCAGCGGGCGGTGGTAGTTGGCCCTCACCTCGCCAATCCCGAGCAAGTAGAGACGGCGATCTTCGCCCTTTACCTTCCAGCCTCCGGTATCCTCCCACTGAAGCGAGTCAAAACGAGCTGCCGGTTTAAACCTCGGAAATCCAGGATTCTTTCCACCTTTCACTCGACGATAGAAATCAGCGAAAGTCCGATCGAGACGCTTCAAAGTGCCGCGGCAGAGGGTAATACCCGAGGCGACGACATCGGGTCGCTCGTCGGAGAGTCCCGTCAAGGTCCGACATTGGTCGAAGTAGCTGACAGAACGACTGTTCCACTTCCAGGCACCGATTCGCTCTTCGAGGGCAGCATTGTAAAGCTCGCGCTGGCAGTCGAGCTGACGAAGGAGGGCCTTCATCTGCCGTGCAGTCGGGTGCAATCGATACCGGAAGGTACGACAATGCCGGGATTTATTGGTCACTCTCGAATGGTAAGGATTGCCTGTCACATGCTCAAGAGCAGGTTAATGAAGCAGCATGAAATTAGACCATTACCCTGGGTTGCACACCTCCGTATAACTAGGAGTGCCGGAGTAACCGGCCAGATTCGCTCTAAAGGGGACCCATGGCTAAAGACCGTATAGATCGTGACGATGAGGACCTCGTACGTCTCTACCTGTCCGATATTGGCCAGTACACCCTTCTCACGAAGGACGATGAGGTACACCTCGCTCAGACCATAGAGGAAGGCCGCGAAGCCAAGGCTGAGCTCGAAGCATCAGAGAACGACAAGAAGATCAAAATCACCCCGAGCAAGAAGTTGGCGCTCAAGCGTGCCGCGCACCGCGGTGACCAGGCCGAACGTGACTTCGTACAGTCGAACCTTCGCCTCGTGGTTTCTATCGCGAAGAAGTACCAGGCCTCAGGTCTTCCGTTGCTTGACCTTATTCAAGAGGGCAATCTCGGCTTGATGCACGCCGTAGAGAAGTTCGACTGGCGTAAGGGTTTCAAGTTCTCGACCTACGCCACGTGGTGGATTCGCCAGGCCATTACTCGTGGCATTGCTAACACTGGACGCACTATTCGTCTCCCGGTACACGCCGGTGACACGTTGGCGCGCGTGCAAAAGGCGCAGTCACGCTTGGAACTTAAGTTCGGCCGTCCTCCCACGATCAAGGAACTCTGCGAAGAGTGTGAGATGCCCGAGGACAAGCTCATCGAGGCGTTGCGTTTCCGCTCAGAGCCGATTTCGCTGTCCGAGCCCCTTCGCGAAGACGGTGACGCGGAACTTGGTGACGTCGTCGAAGACCGCTCGGCCGAGTCGCCCTTTGACGTGGCGGCAGTGAAGATGATGCCCGCCGCAATTGAAAAGTTGCTGCAGCCACTCGACGAGCGCGAACAGAAGATTCTTCGGATGCGTTTTGGTCTTGACGGTGCGGGAGAGATTCGCACGCTCGAAGACGTGGGCGCGGAGATGAATCTCACGCGTGAGCGTATTCGCCAGATCGAAGCGCGCGCGATGAGTAAGTTGCGTCACCCTTCGTCGGACACGGGCGCGCGCGACCTCCTTACGCTTTAGCGGCGTTGGTACCTCGCGCCGCCTAACACCGCGGCGGCGCCTACGATGAGCGCGCTCAGAAGAAACGGCGTGTGCGACTTCGAACGGCTCAACGCGGTCACAGGGTGACTGAACGTCAAGAGCGGCCACTGATGTTCGTGCGCGTACTTCGTGAGCGTGCGATCGGCGTTGACGGCAAAGGGATGGCCGACTACTTCTAACATTGGCACGTCAGTCTCAGAGTCGGAGTACGCGAACGATTCGCTGAGATCAATCCCGCGCTTTTCGGCGATCTCTCGAATCGCTTGCGCTTTGTTTTCGCCCTGGGCGAAGAACGCCATCTCGCCGGTGAACTTGCCGTTCTCGTCAATCAGCGCCTTGGAAGAAATCGCTCCGGTGATGTCGAGTAGCTCCGCGAAAGGCTCGACGATTTCGGCGGGCGCACTCGAGACGAGAAAGACTTCGTGTCCCTCAGCCATATGGTGATCGATAAGTTCTAGGGCTTCGGCGTAGAGCAGTGGCTCGATGACCTCGCTGATCGTCTCCTTGACCATCTTGCGCACTTCGTCCTGGTCCCAGCCCCGCGTGATCTTGAGGACCATTTGGCGAACTTTGTGGAGTCGCTTTTCGTCCGCGCCAAAGCGCTGGAACCAGAGCTGACCAATGCCTGCACGTATAAGGGTTCTGCGGTGTAAAAGACCTCGAGCGTGGAGTTCGGGGCCAAGGGCAACCAACGATGATTTCGCAATGACCGTTTTATCAAGATCGAAAAAGGCCGCGCGCACAACCTCATGCTAGGTCTCAATCGTAAGAATTTCTGACCGAGACCTCATCCAATGAAAGCAGCGGCGCAGTCCTGTGTGGCGTCCACTCGAGCCATGAGCACGACGTGGTCTTGCTCGAGGAAGTGCATTGTGGGTGACGGCACGAGAGGTTGCTCGTTTCGCACGACCGCGACCACGCGAAGTGAGTCGGGCAGACGCAGCTCATCGAGTGTGAGATTTTCGGCGACGGCCGGCGCCTTCTCGTCCAACGTGACTTCAATAAGTCGCATTCTTCCGTGCGCCAGCGTCATGAGTTGAATAATCGCGCCCACTTCTACGGCTTCATCGACGAGTGAGGTAATTAACGCGGGCGTAGAGACCGACACGTCAACGCCCCAACTTTCGTTAAAGAGCCACTCGTTACGCGCGTTGTTGATGCGACTTATAACGCGAGGAACGCCGAACTCTTGTTTCGAAAGCCAGCTAATGACGAGATTGTCCTCGTCGTCCCCGGTCGCAGCAATCATGACGTCGGCACTTCTCACGTCGGCGGCCGAGAGACTCGCGTACTCACAAGCGTCGGCGGACAAGACGGTTACGCCCGGCAGCATCGCTTTGAGTTTTTCTGCCGTCGTGGGAATCTGTTCCATCAACGTCACGTCGTGGTGACGATCGATGAGGTCGAGGGCGATCGACGTGCCTACTGACCCTCCGCCGGCGATGACCACTCTCATGAGGGATTCGCCTGCAGCATTGTGTGGAGTTCGCTCAGACCGTCGTTAGTGACAAGAAACTCGAGGACGTCGGACTCTTGGGCGAAGAGACCCTCGACGTTGACTCGACCTTGACCACCGCGAACGAGTCCAACGAGGCGAACGTTCTCACTGACGTTAAGACTCTCGATGGGTTTTCCCGCCAGCGCGTCAGGCACGACGCGCTCGACGAGGTGCATTGAGTTGGTGGAGTCGGTCCACTCGATCGCGTCGGCGGAAGGCAACATCCATCGCTTGACCTGTTGCGTTGTCCAGAGCGACGTGGCCACGGTCGGGATGCCGAGTTTCATATAGATATCGGCTCTCGCGGGGTCATAGATGCGGGCCACCACGTTCTTGATGTTGTAGTGGTCGCGGGCAATTCGCGCACAGAGGATGTTCGTATTGTCCCCACTCGTCACCGCGGCCAGGGCATCGGCGGTCGTTGCCTCGGCCTGGAAGAGGACGTCACGGTCAAAGCCCGAGCCGACAATCGTCTTGCCGTGGTAGTGGGTTAGGCGACGTAAGCTGTCGCGGTTTTTGTCGATAACGACAACGTTGTGACCCTCATCGGAGAGTTCCATGGCGAGCTCGGAGCCAACTCTTCCACAACCCACAACGATGATATGCACAGTTTCATCACTCTACACCTCGGCTTTTACCCCTCACGCAAGCATTCGCGTGTCATTGAAGGACTGCGAGCGAAGAGCAGTGGCTTAGTATCGTCAGCGTGTCAGACGAGCAACAGAAGCACTCAAAGCGCGCGCCCGTTCTCACCTCACACGCCAATTTGGCGAAGTTTTACCCCGAAACTTGGAACTATCGCCTCAAGCGAGTGCTGCTTGGAAAGCCGCTCGTCACTGAGCAGCTCAGTGGTGAACGACTCAATCGAGGACTGGCTCTCGGCGTGTTGGCACCCGACTGTATTTCTTCGTCGGCGTACGGTACCGAACAGATATTGACGCAGATGACGCCGATGATTGGACTCGCGGCGTTCGCGCTCGTGGTGCCAATTATGTTCGTCATCATTGGCGTGCTGTTCCTCGTCACGGTGTCCTATCTCGACGTCATCAAGTACTACACGACGGCGGGCGGCTCGTACGTTGTCGCTCGCGATAACTTTGGTCCCCGCGTCGCCCAAATCGCTGCGGTAGCGCTCTTGATTGACTACACCGTCACCGTGGCGGTGCAGTGTTCGGCGGGCACGGCCGCGCTCACGACTGCCTTCCCATCGCTGAAGACGTCGTTCCCATTGGTGGGCGATGGCACCTTGTTGATTACTGTCCTCGTTGTCTTGCTTTTGATTTTTGGCAACTTGCGTGGTCTTCGTGAAGCAGGCAGCTACTTTGCGATTCCGACGTACTTTTATGTCGCGATGTTGTCGCTGACAATTCTCATTGGGTACTACAAAAAGATCGTCGGCACGCTGCACATGATTCCTCAGCCGCCGATTCATTTGTTGGTTCAAGGGAAAATAGGCACACAGGGCAGCGGGCTCCTTATGGGTCTGGCTTTTTTGACGCTGTTGAAGGCGTACGCCAACGGCGGCTCCTCTTTGACAGGTCTCGAAGCGATCTCGAACGGCGTGGGGAGCTTTCGCCGACCTGAGTCGAAGAACGCTCGCGCCACTCTCGTCGTGATGTCATCGGTGCTCGCGTTCTTGTTAGTTGGCACGACGCTCTTGGCCCACTGGACCCACGCCTTTCCCTACGCCGCGGGTTCGCCAACGGTCGTGGGTCAAGAAGTGGGCGACGTCTTTGGTGCGGTCGGATTCGGTCACTACATATTCTTTGTCGTGCAGATAGCAACAGTGCTCATTCTTTACACTGGCGGCAACACGTCGTTCAACGGTTTTCCTTTCCTTGCGAACTACGTGGCGACCGACAGGTACTTGCCGCGACAACTCACAAAACGAGGTCACCGCCTCGCTTTTTCGAACGGTATTCTCGTACTCGGCGTCATCGCCTTGACCCTAATCATCGCGTTCAACGCGTCAGTCAACGCACTTATCGCGCTCTACGCCATCGGCGTCTTCACGGGTTTCACACTCGCGGGCGCGGGCATGGTGAAGCGTCATCTTCGAGAGAAGAGCGGGAAGTGGCGTCGCGGGGTGTTCGTCAACGGGCTCTCGGCCACCGTGACGTCGGTCGTGGTGTTGATCTTTGTCATCGCCAAGTTCACCGAGGGCGCCTGGATCATCGTGATCGTGGGACCGATCATGTACTACGGCCTCATCCGGTTCCATCGCCAGTACCTGCGCGAGGAACGGGCCTTCGAATCCAACAGCGCCAAGGCCTCGATGCACATTCGAATGAACCGGGTCATAGTTTTTATTGACAACTACGACCTACCCGCAGAGCGTGCGTTGCAGTACTGCAACTCACTCAATCCCTACTCCGTGCGTGCCGTGCACTTTGACATTGACCCCATTGTCACCAAGCGACTCGAAGCGACGTGGGGCGCCCCCGACACTGCCTCAGCGAGCGTCAGTCTTGAGATCGTGGACTGCGAGGACCGACGTGTGGACCGTGCGGCGCTCGAGCTCGTTGCCGACGCCGTTCGCGACCCCGACGTCTTTTGTATGGTGATTTTGCCTCGTCGCGGTTTTGTGTCTCGCCTGCAACGACTTCTGCACGACCGCACGGCTGACGAAATGGCGGGCGCGGTCATGCACGTACCGCGAACCGCGGCAACGATTATCCCTTATCGCGCGCTGCGTCGACGCATACCCGAAGGTGATCTCACCGAAGAGCCCGTCAGTGACGAAGTGACACGTGGGGGGTTTCGTGATGACGCGCACCTTGACGCTGACGTGAAGTTGGCCGCGCGCTCCGCGACGGCCGCGCCGATCGGCGGTTTGATGGAACGAGAGTTCGTGGAGATCGCCGGACGCGTTCGATCGATGTCGATCGGTAATGAAAGCGGCGTGCACGAACTTCGCTGCGTCATTACCGACAACAGCGGTTCGGTGACGCTCGTGTTTCAAGGTCGAACGAACGTTCCGGGCATTGAACGAGGCACGCGACTGTTGGTAAAGGGCACCGTGACGTCGCTTCGACGCGAGGCGGTCATTTTGAATCCGCAGTACGAAATTGTGGCCGCGCCCCAAAGTGAAATCTAGGAATCTCCGACTCATTAATTTCGAGGTATCGGCGTCGCGTTTCCTTCAACCCCTTGGCTTTAGCGCTCGCGCGTGGCTTCTTGAGAGTAAAGTCCCCGCTGAGCGAGTGCTGCGCGAGGGCCCTGTGGCGATAACGTGTCACGCCGTGAGAGACCTGAGAGGTGGTGAGCATGGCTAAGGCCCTCGTAATCGTCGAGTCCATCGCTAAGGCAACCCGCATTCAGGGCATGCTTGGGCCGGACTACATCGTCAAACCCTCCATTGGTCACATCCGCGACTTGCCCCAAAGCGCCGCAGATATTCCAGCGTCTGTAAAGGGCGAAAAGTGGGCGCGACTCGGCATCAACGTGAACGATCACTTCAAGCCCGTCTACGTTGTCTCCTCGGATCGCAAAAAAATTGTTTCGGAGCTCAAGGCCGCTCTTAAGGAAGTTGACGAGCTCTATCTCGCAACCGACGAAGACCGCGAGGGCGAGGCGATTGCTTGGCACCTCCAAGAAGTACTCAACCCCAAGGTGCCCGTCAAGCGAATGGTCTTTCACGAGATCACGCCGAGCGCCATCGCGAAGGCGGTCTCAGAGACGCGCGACCTTGACCTTCGCCTCGTCGACGCACAAGAAGGTCGACGGTTTCTTGACCGTCTGGTGGGCTACGAAGTGTCGCCGGTGCTCTGGCGAGCAGTCGACAAGGCACGCTCGGCCGGACGAGTGCAGTCGGTCGCGATTCGCTTGGTCTGTCAGCGCGAGCGCGAGCGCATGGCATTTCGCTCGGCGACCTGGTTTGACGTTACGGCGACACTCGGTGCCAATGACGCAACGTTTGAGGCCACGCTCGAAACGGTGAATGGCGCCTCACTCGCCACGGGCAAGAACTTTGACGCCGCGGGGCAGATGATCGACAAGGCTTCGCTGGAGCTGCTGAGTGAGGGCGCCGCGCGATCCATTGCCGGTGCGTTGCCCGGGAAGCACTTGAACGTTGAAGCCATTACGTCGACGCCACGCACGCAACGTCCCCAACCACCCTTTATGACCTCGTCGTTGCAGATCGAGGCGAGTAGGAAGTTGCGCTTCGATCCCGAAAGGACCATGCGCGCGGCCCAGCGACTCTACGAGCAGGGTTGGATTACCTACATGCGAACGGACTCAACGACGCTCTCCGACGAGGCCATTAACGCCGCGCGTTCCCAGGCCGCTTCGATGTTCGGTGATGACTACGTGGCCGACCAACCGCGCCGCTACGACCGCAAGGTAAAGAACGCACAGGAAGCGCACGAAGCGATCCGACCCGCCGGTGAGTCGTTTCGCACACTCGACGAAGCCCAAGGACAGTTAAATGGTGATGAACTTGCCGTCTACGACTTGATTTGGAAGCGCACAATCGCTTCACAGATGGTGGACGCGCGCACCACCCAAGACCGCATTCGCCTTTCGGGGAGTCTCTCGACGATTGAGGGCTACGACGCTGACGTGAGTGTGGGACTGAGCGCGACGGGCATGCGCATCGTCTTTGCCGGTTTTCGTCGCGCCTACGTTGAAGGGACCGACGACCCCGAGGCTGAACTC
>DATCBX010000216.1:0-2218 GCA_036511635.1 Acidimicrobiales bacterium
TGAAGAAGAGCTCGACGACTACGAGTCGACCCTCGAACTCGCGCTAGTCCAGGAGTACAAGGCGGTCGTCGGAATGTTCGACTTCGCCGTGGAAACCGATCGCCGTTTCTATCTCGCGAACGACGTTGCCGTTGAGGTCAAGTCCAACGCGACCCCCACGTTGCTCGAAATAACGCTGCACGACGCGTGGGTGTGGGATATGTACCGAGCCGCCAGGTTCGTGCCGTCGGTCAGAATTTTGACCTTTCGTGACGTCAACATTGAGCGACTCCCTAAAGAAGATCTCCAGCCCTAACGATGGAGCTGGTACGTCTTGTCGCGCCTCTTGCCCAGCGCTTGAACGTCGCGCGTCTCTCGAACGAGCATTCGTTACTTTTTCGCTGCTCAGACGCCGACACGGTGATCACGGCGGCTTCACTGGCCGGTCAACTCACCGAGCCCTTTGGCGTATGGCTGTTCATCCATGAGGGTTATCCCGCCCAACTAGCAGCGCGCGACGTGGCAACACTCGCGGCGATCGTTCCCCTTGGCCACGTTGTAGTGGAGAGCGATGTATCCGCTGAGGATCACGCGGACGCGCTGCGCGCGTTACTCACCAACGAGGAAGTCAACTTCACGAATGACGTTGTCGTACTTTCTGGTGCTTACAATCGACCCGCGCCGCCGACACCGGTCGTCGTATGGAGCTCACAAGGGGAGAGCCTGGTGGGAGAGGGCGTTGTCTTAACCCAGCGTCGAGTCGAATCGAGCGAAGTCGGCGACTTTACTTACTTCAACTAACTCAGGCGGGTTGGATGGAGATGCGGTCCGGATGGATTCTCACCGTGACGCGAATTTCGCCTTCTCGACGCATTGGGTAGGACTCCACGTTGAGATACTTCTTCGCGAGTCGGTCAATCACTTCGTCGGCGCCATCGGTGGTAAAGCCCACGACCGTGCCGCGAACAGCGACACAGACGTAGGGATCGTCGGGATCGGTCAAGGAGACCGCGACGCGCGCGTCCGCAGCGAGGTTGCGTGCCTTCGCACGTCCGAGGGCGGTGTTAATAACGATGTCATCACCGTCAAGTTCAACCCACACGGGGGTCACGTTCGGTCCGCCGTCGGCGTCGAGACTCGCGACGTGGGCGAGGACGTTCTTAGCGAAGATGGCACGTGCGGCTGGGCTAAAGGTTTCGGTCATGGTGTCGCGGTCCTTCTATCGAGATATGGCTACTAGTTTTACTGTAATGAACATTGGTGCGCACGTCCGCGGCGGCGGCAAGCTAGTTCCCTCGCTCGAGGCTGGGGTGGAGATTGGTGTCACCTCCATTCAGATCTTCACCCAAAGTCCTCGAATGTGGAAACCTTCTCAGTACTCGCCCGAGGTTCTTGCAGCTTTTCGTGAAGCGCAGTCCGCACATCCGACAATCACCGACACTTTTTGTCACGCGACGTACCTGATCAATTTGGCCTCAGGTGACGCGGAACTTTATGAAAAGTCAGTGGAAGCGCTCACGCACAACCTCTCGGTCGCACGAGGTATGGGTTCGTCGGGACTCGTCTTGCACGTTGGTTCTCACAAAGGAGCTGGCTTTGACGAAGTCGTACGCCAGATTGCCATTGCCTTCGAACGCGCGTTGGAAAACGCCGACCCTGCGCCCGATGGCGTGGCGGATTGTCCAATTCTCATAGAAAACGCCGCGGGCGCCGGTGGAACAGTGGGACGTTCGTTAGAGGAGATTGGATTCTTGATCGACGCCTGTAACGGTGACGATCGTCTTGGTCTGTGCATTGACACTCAACACCTGTGGGCGAGTGGGTTTGACTACTCAACCGTTGCCGGCACCGAGAAGCTCATTAGGGCCATTGACAAAAGTGTGGGTCTTAGTCGCTTGCGGTGTTTGCACCTGAATGACTCGAAGATTGAACTCGGTGGGAATCGAGATCGGCACGCCAACATTGGTGAAGGAACAATCGGCGCCAAGGGTCTGGCGCCACTTGTTGGACATCCAAAGATTCGCAACCTTCCGTTATTACTTGAAGTGCCTGGTAAGGGTGAAGGTCCTCGAACTGAAGACGTCATCGCCGCAAGAAAAGTTGTCACGGCCGGCATAAAGCTTTACGACGGAGCGAAAAAGGTCACCGCGAAGAAGTCCGCGCCAGTTAAGAAAACCGCTGCCAAGAAGTCCACACCTGCGAAGACGAACTCGCCCAAGAAATCTGTGCCGGTGAAAAA
>DATCBX010000217.1:0-9223 GCA_036511635.1 Acidimicrobiales bacterium
GGGGTAACGATCTCGGCGAAGGGAAAGAGCACGTGTCGGTACGCGTCGACGCCACCCTCGGCCATGAGAACGTGTCCGCTCGTCGAGACGAGCACCGGATCCACGACCAGGTGGGGGAGTAGTCCTTCGCTCGCGAGGACGCCGACTCGCTCAACGATCGGCGCGGCACCCAACATCCCGGTTTTTGTGGCTTTGACGTCAAAGTCGTCAACGACGGCGCGCACCTGGGCCTCGACGACGTCAGCGTCAAGCGTCTGGACTGCGAGAACGCCCAAGGTGTTCTGTGCGGTAATTGCGGTGAGCGCCGTTGTGGCGAAAACGCCAAAGGCGCTGAAGGTTTTAATGTCGGCCTGAATTCCCGCTCCACCCCCAGAGTCAGATCCAGCTATCGATAAGGCAGTCACGGGTTGCACACGTCAACCTTATTGAATCCTCCCCACGGCTAAAACAAGGGTCATTCGCCCCACTCCCCATTTCGGCATTCGGTGTTCGTTAGTACGCTGGGTTCGTGGGCGAGCTCTTTCAAGTTGGATCGATTAGTTCGTCGTCTCGTCTCGTCGTGGGCACGGGCGGCTTTCGGTCGATGGATGTACTTGAAGCGTCGCTGCGCATGTCGGGAACATCTCTTTCGACGGTGGCGCTGCGACGGGTCGACCCGAACGTCGAAGGTTCCATTTACGATCTTTTACGACGTTTGGACATAACGCTCCTGCCCAATACTGCTGGGTGTTACAGCGCCGAGGACGCCATTAAAGTCGCGGAACTCGCGCGTGAGGCCTTTGATACGCCCTTAATCAAGCTTGAAGTCATTGGCGACGACGTCACGTTGCTGCCCGACACTACTGAAACGCTGAACGCGGCGGAAGAGCTGGTTCGGCGAGGTTTTGAAGTGTGGGCGTACACGTCAGACGATCTCATTGTTGCCCAACGTCTCGAACAACTCGGTTGTGTGGCCGTGATGCCTCTCGGTTCTCCCATTGGTTCGGGACTCGGAATTCGTAACCCTCACGCAATTTCGCTCATTACTGAGCGCTTGCAAGTGCCCGTTCTTCTAGACGCCGGGGTCGGCACCGCCTCAGACGCCGCCCTCGCCATGGAGCTTGGCTGTGACGGGGTATTGGTGGCGTCAGCAATGAATCGAGCCCTCGAGCCGGTATTGATGGCCGAGGCCCTTCGTGACGCCGTGCGCGCGGGGTACCTGGCAAGGCGTGCAGGCCGTATTCCCACGCGTTTGCACGCCGAAGCCTCTTCTCCCTCCCTCGGGAGACCTGATCTATTTGCCGAATAGGCGACGTCAAAACTACACTCGTGTAGTCCTCCGAGATAGTCTGGACAAGCCTCGGTCGGGAGGGACTACGTATGACAGATTCCATAAATTTTGGGTATAGCGGACCGACGGTCTGTCGCCTTACGGGCGTCACGTACCGTCAGTTGGACTACTGGGCGCGCACACAGTTAGTGACGCCCTCAATCACGCCAGCTACCGGAAGTGGTTCGAAGCGCTCGTACTCGTACAGCGACGTGTTGGAAGTCAAGGTCATCAAGTCGTTGCTCAGTTCTGGCGTGTCCCTTTCGCGCGCTCGCCAGGCAGTCGAATGTCTTCGTACCGCGCTCGGCGCCGATCTCGCCGCCAGCAGTCTCGTCCTCTCTGACGCTGGGTCAGTCCTTGCTCACGACGACGGAGAACTTGTTGATCTCCTTCGCGGAGGCCAGGGAGTTTTTAATATCGTTCCTCTCGCGAAAGTGGTCGCCGAGCTTTTGACCACGATTCGTCAAGCGCAGTTTGAAACGTCGGAGAAGGCGGCCCATTCGGCGTGACCCATTCGACGCTGAGCGATGACGCGCGTCGTCGCCACCCGAGCGTGGTTCCTGGCTCTCTTCAGACGTTCGCTCATCCGAGTGAGCTGCTCTTTTCTCAGCTGCTCACGCTTTACGGGCACCCATGGATCTACGAACCACTTGAATTTCCCCTGGAGTGGAATGAGCACGGCGTGCCCGTTCGTGGTTTTCGACCTGATTTCTTTTTGACGGAACATCGGCTCTTCATCGAACTGACGGTCTTAGAACAGCGGCTCGTGACCAAAAAGAATCAGAAGGTTCGCCGTTTTCGCGACCTCTATCCCGAAATCCCGCTCCTCGTCGTCTACCAACGTGATTTTCACGAACTCATGCGCCACCACGATCTACGCGGCTTTGATAATCGAGCAGCGTAGAAGAACCTATGAGTGATCGTCGTCCCTTTCTCTATGACCTCCACGTTGAACTCGGCGCCAAGGTCGTGCCCTTCGGTGGCTGGGAGATGCCGTTGCAGTACGAGACCGGCACCGTCGTTGAACATCTGACGTGCCGTAACGACGCTGTGGTCTTTGACGTTAGCCACCTCGGCACCGTTCGATGCGACGGGCCAGAGATGTTTGACGCGCTCCAGCGAACGCTCACCAACGACCTAACCAAGGTTGAGCCCGGTCGAGCCCAGTACACCCATCTCTTGAATGACGATGGATTCGTCGTCGACGACATCATCGTCTGGTGGGTAAGTGAGAACGAGTTTGACGTCATGCCCAACGCGTCGAATACCTCGGGCGTGACGTCGGCGCTGCCCGGGCGCGACGTGACCTCAGAACGGTGCGTGCTCGCGGTTCAAGGTCCGAACGCGCGAGCCAAAGTTGCTTTGGTGGATCCACGTTTCGCCGAGATTGGCCGCTTTCGGGTGGGTCGCGTCGACTTCGAAGGCGTCGAGGTTCGCGTCGCTGGTACTGGCTACACGGGTGAGGCGGGACTTGAGATCGCTGCGCCCAACGAAGTCGCCGAAACAATCCTTCGCCGTCTTGTCGAAGCGGGCGTCACGCCAGCGGGACTCGGCGCGCGCGACACGTTGCGCTTAGAAGCGGCGCTGCCCCTCTACGGACACGAATTGACGTTCAGTTCCACCACGCTCGAAGCGCGACTCGGATGGGTACTCGGCTGGAATAAGGAGACGTTTCGTGGTCGCGGCGCTGTTGAGCGCGAACGCGAACGCGGCGTTGCTCGCTTGTTGACCGGAATTGCCACCGAGAGTCGCCAGCCGCTGCGTGACGGCGGCGAGGTGATGGTTGATGGGGTGAACGTCGGCACGTTGAGTTCCGGTAACTTCTCACCCGTACTTGGTCATGGAATTGGATTGGGACTGTTACGCCCTGGTCTCGAAAGTGGACGTGACGTCACGATTGTGCTTCGTGGACGAGAGATGCCCGCTACCGTTACGACCCTGCCATTTGTTCGAAAGGAGTCGTGACGTGGCGGATTACCTACCGCACACAGACGAAGACGTTGCTTCAATGTTGGAGTTTCTTGGGATGACGTCGCTTGACGACCTTTTCGCGCATATTCCTGCGAGTGTTCGTCTCGCTCAGGGTCTCGACATTGACGACGGTCTCAGTGAGCCCGACGTGGCCGCAATTTTTGCCGGCTACACCGCGGCCAACAAAGCCAAAACCACAGCAATGACCTGCTTCGCGGGCGGGGGCGCGTACGACCACGAAGTGCCGCCCGTTGTAAAAGCACTCGCCAGTCGATCTGAGTTCGTCACTGCCTACACACCGTACCAACCCGAAGTCGCCCAGGGTGTGCTCCAGGCGATCTTTGAGTATCAAACACTCATCTCTCGACTAAGTGGACTGCCGATTCCCAACGCGTCGCTCTACGACGCCGCGACGGCTCTCGTCGAAGCGCTCAACATGGCTCACGGCGCGACGGGCAGATCAAAAATGGTGATCTCCTCGGGCATTCATCCCCACTGGCGAGAAGTCGCGCGTACGTTCGCCAAAGGAACGGGTCACGAGATCGTTGAAGTGCCTCTACGCAACGGCGTCACTGACTGGTCGAGTGTCGACGCCACGGACGCGGCCGCAATAGTCGCGGCCTATCCGAACTACCTTGGCGTGCTCGAAGATCTCTCTGAGGCCAAAGCCCTCGCGACTACGAACGACGCGCTTTTCATCGTGGGCGCTGACCCCGTTGCCGCTGGTGTCCTAAAGACCGCGGGGCAATGGGGCGCTGACGTCTTCGTTGGTGAAGGTCAAGCCTTTGGCACCCCGTTGTCCTTTGGTGGTCCCTACCTCGGTCTTTTTGCCTGCACCGAAGCCCAAGTTCGCCGGCTTCCCGGACGCATCGTTGGCGAAACCGTCGACTCGAGTGGGCGCAAGGCGTTCGTCACCACGCTTCGTGCCCGCGAACAGGACATTCGTCGAGAGAAAGCCACGTCCAACGTCTGCACGAATCAGACCCTCATGGCGGTCACCGCAGCGATCCAGCTTGGTTGGCTTGGTACGAAGGGACTGAGAGAAGTTGCGACGCGCTGTGCCCAAGGTGCCCACTATCTGTTCGATGAGGTTCTTCGGATCAATGGCGTTGAGGCCGTGAGTAATCAGCCATTCTTTCGTGAGTTCGCTATTCGACTTCCTCGATCAGCGGACGTTGTCATTTCGGCCATGGCCGAGAACCACGTGCTCGCCGGTCTGTCGGCTGGAGCGATGTGCGACGGTGACGATCCGTCGATCGAGAGTGGCGTCGACCGTGTCTTATTGGTGAGCGTGACCGAGCGCAGAACCAAAGACGAGCTTGATGAGTACGTACGCGCGTTACGAGAGGCATTGCAGGCATGAGCGAAGCACCACAGCCGGGAGGCCGGGCAGCGTCGGCTCCGATCATGGGTCACGAGAGTGAACCCACGCTCTTTGAGATGTCGGTGCCTCATCGATCGGCGTATCAACTACGAACGACGGGCGTGCCCGCGACGCCGCTGAGTGAACTCATCCCGAGTGATCATCTCAACGCTGAGGTCGTGCCAATCGCGGAAGTTTCTGAACGCGACCTCGTCGCGCACTTCACTCGACTCTCGCATCGCCAGTTCTCAGTCGATCTCGGAATGTATCCGTTGGGTTCATGCACGATGAAGTACAACCCAAAGTTCTGTGACGCGATCGCAAACGATCTCGGTCTCAACTCGGTGCACCCCGGAGCGCCAGCGTCACTAAGCCAAGGTTGGCTCGAGATTTTCGTCACGCTCGAACAGAAACTGTGCGCCATCACTGGTATGAGCGCGGCCACGCTGCAGCCAGCGGCTGGCGCAGCCGGTGAGCTCACGGGTTTGCTCCTAATGCGCGCATACCACGAGGCGAACGGTGACGTTCGACGCCGTGTGCTCATTCCCGACTCCGCCCACGGCACGAATCCTGCGTCGGTCACGCTAGGTGGCTACGAGGTGACGACCATTCCCTCGAATGATCGTGGTCTCGTGGACCTCGAGAAACTGAAGGCAGCGCTCGGACCCGACGTCGCGGGAATCATGCTGACAAACCCGAACACGGTGGGCCTCTTTGAGGAAGAGATCATCGAGATCGCCAAAGCCGTGCACGACGTTGGCGGTCTTCTTTACTACGACGGTGCGAACTTGAACGCGATTCTTGGCGCGGTGCGGCCCGGTGACATGGGCTTTGACATTGTGCACATGAACTTGCACAAGACGTTTGCGACGCCACATGGTGGTGGCGGGCCTGGCGCGGGACCCGTCGCCGTATCGCCTCGCTTGGTTGAGTTCCTCCCTGGCCCAAGGGCGATGAAAGTCGACGACGGATCGTTTGATTGGGTGACGCCGCCGCGTTCCATTGGCCGCGTCCATGGCTGGCACGGCAACGCCGTCGTTCTCGCGAGGGCCCTCGCGTACATTGACGTTCACGGTGGCGACGGACTCACTCGCGTTGCCCAGCATGCGGTGTTGAACGCCAACTGGCTTCGTCACCGTCTGCGCGACATTCTTCCCGCCGCGTACGACCGCGTCTGTATGCACGAGTGCACCCTTACCGCCTCTGGATTGAAGGCAAAGTTTGGTATTCGAGGTCTGGACGTCGCTAAAGCTCTTCTTGAAGAGGGATTTCATTCGCCAACCGTCTATTTCCCGTTGATTGTTGATGAAGCGCTGATGTTCGAACCAACCGAAACCGAAAGCGTGCAAACGCTTGAGTCGTTGGCCAAGGCGCTCGAGCGAATCGTCGAGCGGGCACAAGATGACCCAGAGTCACTCCACCGAGCGCCTCAGAGCACGCCCGTCTCACGCGTCGATGAAGCCCGTGCGGCGCGCCAACTGCTCGCCACCGCGGACGCGGTTCGCTAAAGCGCTGACGATAATCTTTCTTCTAACAGCGTGAAGATTATTGGATTCGTTGTCGAATTCATCACTCGTCGTTCGTCGTACTAAGTGAGACTCGAGGGTCGAGGATCAACGAAGGAGTCTGAACATGTCAGAGTATCTAGTCATTATCTACGGAAACGAAGCGTCAGCGGCACGTGCCGACGCCGCTGCGGGCGAAAAATTGATGGCTGAACACAATGAGTTTGGCCAAAAGAATGGCGCGGCGTTGCGCGGTGGCAATGCTCTCCAGCCAACGTCGAGCGCCACGTCTCTTCGCCGTGACTCGTCCGGCAAGTTGGTCGTCACTGACGGTGCCTTCGCTGAAACCAAAGAGGCACTCGGTGGTTACTACCTCATCGAGGCGGCTGATCTTGATGGAGCGATTGCCATAGCCAGTCAGGTGCCGGCGCCTTACGGCGGTGTTGAAGTTCGACCAATTTGGCAAATCGGCTGAAAAAACTCGCTCAGCCCGTCGATGTTGAGGAGGCGCTAGCCGTCGCTTATCGAAACGAGTGGGCGTTCGTGCTCGCGGCGACGATCCGAGTGACCGGCGACATCGACGTGGCTGAAGAGTGTGTCCAAGACGCGTATTCCAGAGCGCTGGCATCATGGACCGTTACGGGAGTTCCCAATCGAACGGGAGCTTGGTTGACGACCGTCGCTCGCCGCAGAGCGATCGACGTACTGCGTCGCGAATCCACCCAGGACCGAGTGCTCAGGAAATTCGCCGTGACTGAGGAAGAGGAACTCACGGACGACACCGAACTCCCGTTCATTGCTGACGAGCGCCTCCGTCTGATATTCACGTGCTGTCACCCAGCGTTGTCAATTGAGGCGCAGGTCGCTCTCACGCTCAAGCTGCTCTGTGGCCTCACGACCGCGGAAATTGCACGAGCGTTTCTCGTTAGTGAATCAACGATGGCCGCGCGACTCACGCGAGCCAAACTGAAGATCAAGACCTCGCATATTTCATACACCGTACCGACAGCGGACGAACTTCCCGAGCGCGTTGACTCCGTTCTCTCGGCACTCCATCTCGTTTTTACTACCGGTCACACGGCACCCTCGGGTGCTGACCTTGTGCGCCGTGACCTCGTTGATCGCTCCCTTGAACTCTTACGAATGCTTCGAGAACTTCTTCCCGATGACGCCGACGTTAAGGGGTTACTCGCACTCGTCTTGTTGACCGACGCACGTCGAGAGACTCGTACCGACGCTGAGGGATCGATTGTGTTGCTCGCTGAACAAGATCGGGTTAAATGGGATTACGACGCCATCGCAGAAGGCGCCAGACTCGTTCACGACGCACTTCAGAGTGGTCCCGCAGGTCGATTCGTCCTTATGGCCGCTATCGCGGCTGTTCACGATGAAGCTCCTTCATGGACTGAGACGGACTGGCGAGAGATTGTTGCTCTCTACGACGTGCTCCTCGCAACGTGGCCCTCGCCAGTGGTCGCGTTAAATCGTGCGGTCGCGATTGGACTTGCCGACAGTCCTGAGGCAGGGCTACGTGCGCTCGACGAACTAGCGACAGAGCCCCATCTGGCCGGCTATAGCTACTTCGCCAGCGCTCGCGCTGACTTTCTCCGTCGACTGAATAGGTTCGAAGAAGCGCGGAGCGCCTATAACGAAGCATTGACGCAATGCGAGAATGAGATTGAAAGAGCGTTTCTTTTGGGTCGGCTCGAAGACATACCAAAGTGACAACTGTGTTACATCTTTGCCGTTAGAAAGATCACGCGACTCGACTACGCCAATGGACATCGAAGAATAGTGCTCCTCGACGTGTCTCTCATCGATTTCCCATGTCGTAACTGCTGAAAAATAGGTGGAAGACGGAGAGCGACTTTGCTAAGAATGGTCGTAGCGAGTAGATCAGTGCGCGAAGTCCATCTCGAGAAATGGTTTGCGTACCAGAACATCGAGTTTTCACCAAGGCCAACGAGAGGAAAACGTGATGAAAGAATTTCTGACGGATGTTGAAACGCTACGAAAGCGTGCCCGGGAAAACATGGACAGAGGTTCCGTGACTGACGCGTACGGCGCTGACTTAGAACGCGTACTTTTCGTGCTTAACCAAGCTCTCGCTACTGAGCTTGTCTGCGTGCTGCGCTACAAGCGGCACTACTTCACGGCGAAAGGTCTTGACGCGCAAGCCGCCGCCGACGAGTTTCTTCAGCACGCTGGCGAAGAGTCGGCTCACGCCGACATGATTGCGGCGCGTATTGCACAATTAGGTGGAGAACCTGATTTCAATCCGGACACGCTTACTGGCCGAAGTCACTCGGAGTACGATTCGTCAACGGAGTTGGAAGAAATGATCAGAGAAGACCTTGTGGCTGAACGAGTCGCGATTGCGTCGTACAGCGAAATCATCGCCTGGTTAGGCGATGGTGACCCAACAACGAGGCGGATGTTGGAAGAGATTCTGGCGATGGAAGAGGAACACGCCGAAGACATGTTGGATCTTCTGGACGGGATGAAATAGATGAACGAAGATGCCTACCCGGGGCACTCTTCGTGAAAATGCATCGAGATGAAGGAAGATTGTCAACGAGCTTCTGAACGTTGCCACAATGAAACGAGTGACTCACTATGTTGTGTGTGCAAGACGCGTTGAGGTCGTTCGCGCGAAGTGAAGGTTTAGACCTACCGCTGCCGGGCTCGGGAGCCACATGGCAACGATTCGAGACACTCGCTTGTGTCGCGGCTCAAGATCTCTCGCTGGGCAGGCTCGCCGAAGGACACAGTGACGCATTGGCGATCTTGACAGAAGCCGGCATGAAGCCACTCGGCGAGTCGGCAATTTACGGTGTGTGGGCCGCTCGGTCCCGAAAGGGCGGCACTTCGGCCAAACGCGTCAAAGGTGGGTGGCAACTTAGCGGCCAGAAGGAGTTTTGCTCTGGCACCGGCATTATTGATCGAGCGTTGGTCACCGCGGACACGATCGAAGGATACCGACTTTTCGATGTATCACTAGAGGACAATGTGAAAGGCGTAAAGGAAAATTCTTGGCCCGCGGTTGGAATGGCGAACTCGGCGAGCCAGACACTG
>DATCBX010000218.1:0-3954 GCA_036511635.1 Acidimicrobiales bacterium
CTAAGTGACAAACCCACCGACGTCGAGCGCTACGCCATGCATCATCTGGTCGGCGACGTTGCGGCAATCATCGCCGCACTCGGTAATGACAAGGTCACGCTCGTCGGTCACGACTGGGGCGCGAACCTCGCCTGGGTGAGCGCGACGTACCTACCGGAGCTAATTGAGCGACTCGTCGTTCTCTCAGTTGGCCATCCGACCTCGTTTCGTTCGGCCGGCCTTGAACAACAGATCAAGAGTTGGTACACACTCCTCTTCTTTCACGAGGGTGTCGGAGAAGCGTTTTTGCGCAAGAACGACTACGAAGCAATGCGTCGTTGGACCGGTCATCCGCGCGTCGAAGAGATTATTGAGGAGCTCGAACGTGACGGGCAGATGACGACGCATCTGCTGTGGTACCGAGCGAACCTGCCACCCGCGTCGTTCGTGTCCGACCCTCCAGTACTGCCACCCGTTCAAGTTCCGGTTCTCGGCCTGTGGTCGAGTGGTGACGTGGCGCTCTCTGAGCTCCAGATGACGAACTCCGCGTTGTACTGCGACCGGGGCTTTACCTACGTGCGCTTTGAAGGCTACGGACACTGGTTACCAATCGAAGCGCCGCACGTGCTCAGCGCCGAGATCATTAACTTCATTTCAGCGTCGACGTGAGAAGTCAGACGTGGAGCGCTCGACTGCTAGAACAGTAGGGTGAAAATTGCTCTTTATAAGGAGTCGCGTGCTGGTGAGACGCGGGTTGCTCTGACGCCCGACGCCGTCAAGACGCTCGTCGCCGACGGCTGGCAGGTCGACGTCGAACGTGGCGCGGGTCACCTCGCGCACTTCAGTGACGAAAGCTACGTCGCCTCGGGAGCGTCAATCGTGGACTCGGCCTCGGGCGACGTCAATCTCCGCGTGAACCCGCCGTCGCTTGAAGAGGCGTCGCGCGTCCCCGAGGGCTCCCTTCACCTTTCTTTTCTGTCACCACTTTTGGCGCTCGACGTCGTCAAGGTATTGAACGACCGCAAGGTCACCGCACTTTCCTTCGACCTGTTGCCGCGGATCTCGCGCGCTCAGTACATGGACGCGCTGTCTTCGCAGGCCACAGTCTCGGGTTACCGGGCCGCGCTAGCTGGCGCTTCGTACTTCGACCGATTCTTCCCACTTCTTACGACGGCTGCGGGCACGATTCGTCCGGCGAAGGTACTCGTGATGGGTGTGGGCGTCGCCGGGCTTCAATCCATCGCCACCGCCAAGCGACTAGGCGCAAAAGTACGCGCCTACGACGTTCGATCGGCCGCCAAAGAAGAGGCTGAATCGGCTGGGGCCGTCTTCGTGAAACTTGGCGTCACCGCCGACGCCGCGGGTGGCTACGCGCGCGAACTCACGACAGAAGAGCGCGAACAGCAGCAAGCTGCGCTGCTCGGCGAAGTCGCCGGATCTGACGTCGTGATTACGACCGCCGCGGTGCCTGGACGCAAGTCGCCAATACTCGTGACGACCGCAATGGTTGAAGCCATGGCGGAGGGATCGCTCATCATCGACATGGCGGCAGACGGTGGGGGAAACTGCGAACTCACCAAAGTCGGCGAGGTCGTAGAACACCACGGCGTTCGCGTGGTCGGACTCGCTAATCCACCCGCCGAGATGGGCACCCACGCGAGTTTCATGTACGCGAACAACGTCTTGAAGCTGCTCGGTCTCTTTGGCGCCAAGGGCGTACTCAGTCCTGACTGGAACGACGAAGTGGTGATCGGCGTCACCGTGGCACGAGGTGGCAACGTGAACCACGCCGCCACGGCCGAGGCACTCGGTGTGGCGCACGTCGCCATCACCCCTGAAGTGAAAGAGAGTGCCCAATGACCAACGTGCTGCTGCAGTACGCGACCGTCCTCGTGCTGAGCATTTTTGTCGGCATCGAGATCATCTCAAAGGTGCCGAGCATTTTGCACACGCCGTTGATGAGTGGATCGAACGCGATTCACGGCGTCATCCTCGTGGGCTCGATGATCGTGCTGGGCGCGGCGAACACGAACCTCGAAGAGGTGCTGGGTTTTCTCGCGGTCATTCTCGGGACCTTGAATGTTGTTGGTGGATTCGTCGTGACCGATCGCATGCTCGAGATGTTCAAAGCGCGCAAGCCTAAGGCGCCACCAGTTAAGTCCGATGAGGTTGCTTCATGAGTCGCGAAACACTGATTGACCTTCTCTATCTCTTCTCCGCCACGACGTTCTTGTTGGCGCTGAAGGGCCTGAGTAGCCCGAAGCACGCTCGCCGAGGTAACGCGGTCGCCGCTTTTGGCATGCTGGTAGCGGTAGTTGCGACGTTCTTTAAGTTCGTTGACGGCCACGCCCTGTACCACGTAGGTCTGATTTTGCTCGCCATGTTTATTGGCGCGATTATCGCGGTGCCAACGGCTCGATTCGTGCAGATGACCGCTATGCCTCAACTGGTCGCGATCTTCAACGGCGTCGGTGGCGGCGCCGCGGCGTTGGTGTCAATCACTGAGTTCATGCACATCAAGTCCACCAACCCCGCGACGTACGTCACGTTAGAGGTGTTGTTGGGCGTCTTGATTGGAGCCGTGTCGTTCGCCGGTTCCGCTATTGCGTTCGCGAAGTTGCAAGAGTTGATGACGGGTCGACCAATTACGTACCCGGGCCAGCAGATCATCAACGCCATCGTGGGCGTTGTCGCCCTGGCCCTCATCGTCACGATTTTGGTACAGGGTTCGACGTTGTTGCTCTGGATTTTGCTGGCCGTTGCTCTGATCTTGGGTGTGGCCTTCGTGTTGCCCATCGGCGGCGCCGACGTACCGGTACTCATTTCGCTTCTCAACGCGTTCACCGGACTAGCGGTGGCGGCGTCGGGCTTTACACTCGGATCGAATCTGTTGATCGTCGCGGGCACGCTCGTCGGCGCCTCAGGAATCTTGCTGACGCGAATCATGAGCAAGGCCATGGGCCGAAGTCTCTCGAACGTGTTGTTCTCAGCCTTTGGCTCGGTTATTACCGCCTCCGCGGGCGGCGGGGTAGAAGGTCGCAGCGTGCGATCGGGCTCGCCTGAGGACGTGAGCGTGTTGCTTGGATTCGCGAGCAAGGTCGTGATCATTCCGGGTTACGGGTTAGCCGTTGCTCAAGCCCAGCATGTGTTGCGTGAACTGGCCGAAGTACTCGAGTCGAAGGGCATTGAGGTCTTCTACGCGATTCACCCGGTCGCTGGACGTATGCCGGGACACATGAACGTGCTGCTCGCCGAGGCCAACGTGCCCTATGAGGATCTTCTCGAAATGGATGAAGCAAACTCCGAACTCTCGACGGCCGACGTGGCCTTGGTCGTGGGCGCGAACGACACGGTGAACCCCGCCGCGGTGAATGAGCCCTCGTCGCCGATCTACGGCATGCCGATCATCCACGCCGATCTCGCCGAGAACGTGCTCTTTCTCAAGCGTTCGATGCGACCAGGCTTTGCCGGCATCGATAACGAACTGCTCTACAACCCCAAGACGACACTCATCTTTGGTGACGCGAAAGATACGTTGACCAAAGTGGTTGCCGCCGTGAAGGCGTCGTAAGGGCGTTTCTCTTTAGGCGGTAAGTCGGTCGAGTTCGTCGCGCTGCTTGGTCGTTAAGACTGCGACGGCCGCGGCGTTGGCGCGAATTTGATCTGCGTTGGACGCACCGGCGATGACGCTCGTCACCACCGGGTGATTCAAGAGCCACGAAAAAGCCAGCGAAAGAATCGGTACGTTGATGTTGTCGGCGTACGCGAGCAGCGCCGAGACGCTCTCTTGGAACTCGTCGCTCAGCCAGTGCACGCTTCGTTCGGCGGACATCGCTGCGAGGCGCGTGCCTTCGGGGAGTGGTTCACCGGGGCGAACTTTGCCGGTGAGTAGCCCGTTCGCGAGGGGATAGAACGGCAAGAAACTGAGCCCTAACTCGTCACAGGCGCTGAGCACACCGTCACGTTCGGGGCTGC
>DATCBX010000219.1:0-3853 GCA_036511635.1 Acidimicrobiales bacterium
GGGCGCCAATAAGTTGGGCTCACCCTTCTTGGGGCTTGAGCCAATGTCCGCCGAAGCAGAGAGCTGACCCTTCGTTAGTCCGTACACACCGTTGTTCTCAATGACGTACACCATGTTGACGTTGCGGCGCATGGCGTGCATGAGATGCCCGAGGCCAATGGAAAGCGAGTCGCCGTCTCCCGAGATACCGATATAGGTGAGTTCTCGATTCGCCGCGTTGGCGCCCGTGGCAATGGTGGCCATGCGGCCGTGCGCTGAGTTAAAGCCGTGCGCCCCGCGCACGAAGTACGTGGGCGTTTTGGAGGAGCACCCAATGCCGCTCAGTTTGGCAATGGAACTTGGCGGCGTGGACAGTTCAAAAAAAGCGTGACTGATCGCGGCGGTCACTGAGTCGTGGCCACAGCCCGCGCACAGCGTCGACATCGCGCCTTCGTAGTCACGAATCGTGAGACCGAGGTCGTTCTTGGGCAGGGGACTGAGCGGAATAAAGGGCTTAAGAATCGAGGGCATTAGGAGATCTCCATTTGGGTGAGCACGCTGTCGACGACCTGTTTGGCACTAAGGGGGAATCCTCCATACGCCAACACCGGATTCATCTTTTCGATGGCAACGCCGGTCTCGATGGAGATCAACGAGCGCAACTGCGCGTCGCGATTCTGCTCCACGACAAAGCAACGCTCGTGTTGTTCAACGAAGTGTCGCACGTCGTCAACGAAGGGGAACCCCCGCACGCGCATGAAGTCACAGTTGAGACCTTGCTCGCTTAATTCATCCAGCGCTTCTCGTACCGCGAGGTCACAACTGCCAACCGTGATGACGCCCACGGTCGCGTTCTCTCTGGTCTCGATGATTGGCGCGGGCACAAAGGAGGCAGCAGCGGCGTGCTTGAGTTTGAGTCGGTCGACGACCTCTTGGTAACTATCGGGTATCTCGGTGTAATGACCGAACTTGTCGTGTCCGGAACCTCGGACGAAGTACGCGCCCTTAGCGTCAGAGCCGGGAATGGTTCGTGGCGCGATGAAGTGATCGTCTTCGTTGGTGTAGCGAAAGAACTCGGGGATTCCAGCCAAGTCGTCATCACTCAACACTCGTCCACGGTCGGGCACGTACGAGTCGTCCCATGAGAGCTTCGGCACCACCCAGTCGTTCATTCCAATATCGAGGTCGCTGAGCATGAAGACCGGCGTCTGAAAGCGCTCAGCTAAGTCAAAGCACTGCACGGCGAACTCGAAGCACTCGTGAGGATTAGCCGGAAACAACAAGATGTGCTTGGTGTCGCCGTGCGAGGCGTACGCGCACATCAAGATGTCGCCTTGTTGGGTACGCGTGGGCATACCCGTCGAAGGACCGACGCGTTGGACGTCGATAATGACGGCGGGAATCTCGGTGTAGTACGCGAGACCGAGAAGTTCACTCATCAAAGAGATGCCTGGACCCGACGTTGAAGTGAACGCTCGTGCGCCACTCCATCCTGCTCCCAACACCATGCCGATGGAAGCGATTTCGTCCTCGGCTTGGATGATGAGGTAGTTGTTCTTGTACTCGGGTTTCGCCAGGGGATCGTCGTTGGGGACCAACTCTCGTCGGTACGCCGCACAGAGCCTGGTGAAATTGTCCATCACCGCGGTCGCGGGCGTTATTGGGTACCATCCGGCAACCGTCGCGCCGGCGTACAGACATCCGAGCGCTGCGGCGGTATTGCCGTCGATGAGTATCGAGTCGTCGTTCTTATCAAGCGGCTCGAGTCGGAAATTCAAGGGACAATCGAAGTTGGCCATTGCGTAGTCGTAGCCCAGGCGCAGCGCCCGCTGATTGGAGTCACGAAGTGCTTCATTGCGCGCGAAGTTCTCTGCAAACAGATTGGCGACGACGTCGAGGTCGACACCGACCAGCGCCACCACCGCGCCAGCGTAGGCGACGTTCTTCATCAAAATTCTTTCGCGAGGCTTGGAGAAGTTCTCTAAACACATCGCGGCGAGCGGCACGCCGAGGAACGTGATGTCGTCACGCTCAAGGTCGGGATCGAGTGGCCACGACGAGTCATAGAGGAGGTAGCCTCCGCTCGTGACCTCTTGGATGTCCTCAACGTACGTCTGAGCGTTCATCGCGATCACGAGGTCGTAGTCAAGCGCGCGTGCGGTGTAGCCCGAAGCGTTGACGCGAATCTCGTACCACGTGGGGAGACCTTGGATATTGGAAGGGAAGAGGTTCTTGCCCGACACGGGAATACCCATACGAAAAATTGCTTGTACCAAGAGGCCGTTCGCGCTGGAGGATCCGGTGCCGTTGACGTTGGCGAGTTTGATCGAGAAGTCGTTGACTTGGTTTCGCACCTTGGCTTTGTGGGTCATCGTCACGATTAACTCCGAGCCGCCACGCCGCCGCCAAAGCCCAGCGCGACAGGGATGTAGTTCTTGCTGCCGGCGTAGGGAATCGCGAGGTCGAAGAGCTCCATGTCCCACGCCGCGGTTGGACAACGTTCGGCGCAGAGTCCACAGTGCACGCAGACGTTCTCGTCTTTGACCATGACGCGCCCGGTCTGGGGGAGTCGCTCTGAGACAAAGAGATCCTGGTCGAGATTCGTTGCGGGCGCTAAGAGCCGCTCACGCAGATCCGCCTCGTCGCCGTTGCTCGTAATCGTGAGGCACTGCACGGGACAGATGTCGAGACAAGCGTCACACTCAATGCAGAGCGGTGCACTAAAGGCCGTCTGCACGTCGCAGTTCAAACAGCGCTGTACTTCGTTCACGGTCTGTTCGACACTAAAGCCAAGTTCGACCTCGAGGCTGAGTGACTCGAAACGCTTCGTGAGCTCGACGTGGCTCATCTTTTGGCGCGTGGACTGGTTGTAGTCGTTGTGGTAGCTCCACTCGCTCATGCCCATCTTCTGGCTGGTGAGCGTCATGCCCATGGCCGGACGGTTCTCCAGTGAGACGTCGTGACAGTGGTTGTCGATCGAAATGGCCGCCGCGTGCCCGTGGGCCACGGCCCAGATGATGTTGAGTGGTCCCCACGCGGCGTCGCCGCCAAAGAAGACGCCGGGCACGCTGGACTGCATCGTCACCTTGTCAACGACCGGCATGTCCCATTCGCCGAACTCCATGCCGAGGTCACGCTCGATCCAAGGGAAGGAGTTCTCTTGACCAATGGCGAGAATTACGTCGTCACAAGGGAGGATGACCGTCTCAATGGTGGTCGATTTCGTAGCCTTCTCGTCCCACTCGAGCACGTCGAACTCCATGCCAACGAGCTTTCCTTCTTCGATGACAAAGCGCTTCGGTGAATAGTTAATGAGTATCTCGACGCCCTCTTCTTCGGCGTCGTCGAGTTCCCAAGGGGACGCCTTAAAGAACTGACGTGGACGCCTCGCCATGACTTTGATGTCGGTACCGCCGAGTCGTCGTGACGTGCGACAACAGTCCATTGCGGTGTTGCCCACGCCGATGATGAGGACGCGAGGTCCGATCTCGCTGATGTGTTCGAAAGCTACCGATTCGAGCCAGTCAATACCAATGTGAATGTGTGATTCGATTTCGTCGTGGCGACCCGGCAGATCGAGTTCTTTGCCGCGCGGTGCGCCCACACCCACAAACACCGAGTCGAAGCCTTGGTCGAGGAGACCACGAAGACTCGAGACGGGCGAGTTATAACGAATGTCCACGCCCATGTCGAGAATGACGCGTGTCTCTTCGTCGAGGACCTCTTCGGGAAGACGAAAGGAGGGAATGTTCGAACGCATGAGTCCGCCGGGTTTGTCGAACTGTTCGAAGATCGTGACCTCGTAGCCAACAGGCATGAGATCGTTCGCGACGGTGAGTGACGCGGGACCAGCGCCAATGCAGGCAACGCGGTA
>DATCBX010000220.1:0-5142 GCA_036511635.1 Acidimicrobiales bacterium
GAAGCGACGGTCCAAGAACTCGTCGCCGGTCCCCAAGGCATTCCCGGCTCCCCCGCTGACGTTGCCCTTATGAAGCGTTTCTGGTTCACCGGTGCCCTTCCCACAACCAAGGCTAAGGATCTCTCTGGGGGCGAACGACGACGATTGCAGTTACTTCTCGCCTTGTCAGTTCGTCCCAACGTACTCTTTCTCGACGAACCAACGAACGATCTCGATCTCGAGACCATTCGCCTCATCGAGGAGTTCTTGAGTCAGTGGCCGGGCACCTTGATCGTGGTCTCGCATGATCGAACGTTCCTCAGCCGCACGACTGACCGTCTCCTCGAAGTTCACGCGGACGGAACGATTGCCGACGTTCCAGGCGGCATCGACGCCTGGATCGCCAGAGCCGCCGGCATCACCACGACACCGTCTTCGAGCGTCGAGAACAGCGAATCTATGAGTGGCTCCTCGGACGTTCCTCTGGGACGTCAAATTCGCGACGCCGAAAAGGAGATGTCGCGTCTAGAGCGACGTCGAGACACCCTTACGCAGAAAATTCTCGCCTCGCGCGAACATACTGAACAGACGCGCCTCGGCGTCGAATTGGCTGACGTTCAAAAGGCACTCGGCTTAGCCGAGGAGTACTGGTTGAAGCTCGTCGGCTGAGAACGAACGCTCGATCAAGCCGTTACGCGAGAAACGCCTCGACGACGTCGAGGTATCGTTCCGTTTCCTCGACGAAGGGCATGTGACTCGAACTCTCGAAGATCTCCCACGACACGTTAGGAATGCCGTCAAAGAACGGCTGCACGGTCGCAGGCGTCGCCTCGTCGTAGCGACCAGAAATGAGAAGCGTGGGCACCGAGATTTTGTGCACCTTGTCGACGACGCTCCAGTCTTTCAACGAACCAATACAGAAGAACTCGTTAGGGCCATTCATCGTGTTGTACACCGTCGAATCCTGCGCCATGAACTCAAAGGTGCGAACGACTTCAGGAGGATTCGGTAGGACTCGACAGACGTGTTCGTCGTAGTACGCCTGGGTCGCCGCTAAGTACTCCGGGGCGTTCACCGTGCCGTCCGCTTCGTGTCGATCAAGTGCGGCTTCGACGTCGCTCGGCATTTGGCCACGCAGAATCTTCGCTTCACTCGCCCACAGTTCCATTGACGCCGGCGAGTTACTGAGGATCAACTTCTCAAGTCCCTTCGGGCGTCGAATGGCGTGTTCGGCGCCCAACATGCCGCCCCAGGACTGACCAAGGAGGTGGTAGCGATCGTTGATACCGAGGAACGTCAAGAGATTCTCGAGTTCATCGAGGAATAAGTCCACTGTCCAAAACGACGGATCTTTGTCGGGCAACAGCGTTGAACGACCTCCTCCGAGCTGGTCGTAGTGCACAATGGGTCGCCCAGAGCGCGCGAGCGCGGCGAGAGAGAGGAGATAGTCGTGTGAGCAACCAGGTCCGCCGTGCGCGACGACCAGGGGCGTCATTGTGGATTCGAGACTTCCCGTCACCCGGTACCACGTCTCGTACTCGCCAAAGGGAGCAACACCTTCTACTACGTTGAGGTCGGTCATCGAAGCAACGATAGGCCAAAGCCGCGCTTCGAAATTTGCTTTCAAGAGTGCAGTAAACTCAGAACCTCTATGGGCCTCGCTATTGGCATTGTTGGCCTACCCAACGTCGGAAAATCAACGCTCTTTAACGCGCTGACGAAGAACAACGTCCTCGCGGCCAACTACCCCTTCGCAACAATCGAGCCCAACGTGGGCATCGTCGCCGTTCCCGACGATCGGCTGGGCGTTCTCGCCTCGATGTATCACTCAGAGAAAATTATCCCCGCGGTCGTGACCTTCGTGGACATCGCGGGCATTGTGCGTGGTGCTTCGACCGGTGAAGGTCTCGGCAACCAGTTCTTGGCGGCGATTCGAGAGTGCGACGCGATCTGTGAAGTCGTGCGCGTCTTTGAAGACGACGACGTGATTCACGTTGACGGCCGCATCGACCCAGCGAGCGACGTCGCCACCATCGAAACTGAACTTATTCTCGCTGACTTACAGACCGTTGAGCGCGCGGCCACGCGACTCGAACGCGACGCCAAGCGCGGCGGCGACGCCGCGATCAAACTGGCCGAAGTGAAAAAGGCCCAAGCGGTCCTTGACGACGGACGAATGATCTTCCAGGTTGGTAAAGAGCTCGACCGCACGCTGCTCTTCGACCTGCACCTCTTGACTGACAAGCCCTTTATCTACGTCTTTAACGTCGACGAAGCAACACTCTCGAATGAAGCGCGACGCAACGAACTCCAGGCCTCGGTCCTGCCGGCGCCGAGTGTGGTGCTGTGCGCGAAAGTCGAGGCCGAACTTTCTGAGCTCGATGACGCCGAAGCGCTCGAGTTACTCCAGTCCTACGGCCAGGCTGAGTCTGGACTCGCGCAACTGTCGCAAGTGGGCTTTACGACACTAGGACTCCAGACCTTTCTCACTATTGGCCCCAAGGAAGCGCGCGCCTGGACCATTCACCAGGGCGAGACCGCGCCCGAGGCGGCTGGCGAGATCCATACCGACTTTCAGAAACACTTCATCAAAGCTGAGGTCGTCTCCTTCGACGACTTGGTCGCGGCCGGTTCAATGGCCGCGGTCAAGGCCGCCGGCAAAGCACGCATCGAAGGTAAGGACTACGTCATGCGCGACGGGGACGTTGTTGAGTTCAGAGTTGGCGTCTAAGCACTACAATTAGTGCAGGCGAGTACGACAGAGGTCGGCGCCTGGAAACTACGAACTCCTAGGAGAATCATGACCTCTGACACCTTTGACTACAAAGTTGCTGACCTTTCACTCGCCGATTTCGGCCGCGCTGAGATTACGTTGGCCGAACATGAAATGCCGGGTCTTATGGCCATGCGCGCGGAGTTCGGTGAGTCAAAGCCTCTAAAGGGTTCGCGCATCGCGGGCTCGCTCCACATGACCATTCAAACGGCCGTCCTTATTGAGACGCTCGTCGCTCTTGGTGCCGACGTTCGCTGGGTGAGCTGCAACATCTTTTCTACTCAAGACCACGCCGCGGCGGCAATCGTCGTTGGATCACACGGCACCGTCGAGAAGCCGGCTGGCGTGCCCGTCTTTGCCTGGAAGGGCGAGTCACTCGAAGAGTACTGGTGGTGCACCGAACAACTACTGCGTTGGCCCGGTTTTGATGGACCGACGATGATCTTGGACGACGGTGGCGACGCAACGCTCCTCGTGCACAAGGGCCTCGAGTTTGAACGCGCGGGATTCGTCCCAGCACCTGAGTCGGCCGATTCAGAAGAGTACGTCGTGATCTTGCAGCTACTGAACAAGATCATTTCGAGTGGCGAGAAGATTTTCGAGCCTATGGCCAAGGGCATCATTGGCGTCTCAGAAGAGACCACCACTGGTGTGCACCGTCTTTATGAGATGGAGCGCGACGGATCGCTACTCTTCGCCGCGATCAACGTCAACGACGCGGTCACGAAGTCCAAGTTCGACAACAAGTACGGCGTTCGTCACTCCCTCATCGACGGTATTAACCGGGCGACGGACATTCTCATCGGCGGCAAAGTCGCCGTGGTCTGTGGTTACGGCGACGTCGGTAAGGGATCGGCCGAGTCGTTTCGTGGTCAAGGAGCACGCGTCATCGTCACCGAAGTCGACCCAATCTGCGCGCTGCAAGCCGCGATGGACGGTTTCCAGGTAACGACCCTCGAAGAGGCGCTCCCTATTGCTGACTTTGTTATCACGGCAACCGGTAATCGCGACATCGTCACGGTGGCCGACATGCAGTTGATGAAGAACCTCGCCGTACTGGGCAACATTGGCCACTTTGACAATGAAATTGACATAGCGGGACTGACTAATTTGCCGGGCGTGAAGCGCGAAACCATCAAGCCCCAGGTCGACAAGTGGACGCTCCCAAATGGCCGCGCCATCATCGTGCTCTCTGAAGGTCGGCTCTTGAACCTCGGTAACGCAACCGGTCACCCGAGTTTCGTGATGAGCAACTCCTTCACCGACCAGACCATGGCCCAGATCGAGCTCTACGCCAACCAAGCGCAGTACGACAAGAAGGTCTACGTCTTGCCCAAGCACCTGGACGAAAAGGTCGCGCGGCTGCACCTCGACGCGCTGGGCGTGAAGCTCACGACGCTCACCAAGCAGCAGGCCGACTACATCGGCGTGGCCGTGGAAGGGCCGTACAAGCCCGACACGTACCGCTACTAACTAGCGGTAGCCCACAAAAATATCGTCGGCGACGCCCATGCTGTTCGTGGGGTTCGTAACGCGGACAAACCACTCGGTGCCCATAGCTTGCTTGAACTGATCGCGACTCATCTTCATCCAGAATGAGTCGCCGATCTGTGAGTGATGGGCAGCGAGTGCGTCGTACTTCGAGTCGGTCACGTCGCTCACGTTCACCGCGACGTCAACGAGCTCGTCGGGCGTTCCCATTTCGATTCGTTCGTCCTCGGGATCTTCGAGCTCGGATTCTCGCACGATGCCCTTCGCGGCGTCGGCTTCGATCTGGTCGCGTTCTTCTTGTTCCCAACGAGCGCGAAAAATCGCCATGACCGAGTTCGGAATGGCGTTGAAGTACAGCGTGGGCTGGTAGTCCAGCAGCTCAAGCGCGGCCAAGGTGACGCGGTGGGCTTGGATGTGGTCAGGGTGTCCGTAGAAGCCGAAGGCGTTATACGTCATGACGACTTGGGGACGCTCTTCCATGAGAATCGCGGCGAGTCGCTTGGCGGCCTCGTCAATAGGTGTTGCCCAAAAGGATTCAGGATCGTCGTTCTGAGGCCAGCCCTTCATGCCCGAGTCCCGGTACCCGAGGCGAACGAGGCGGTCGATACCAAGAATCTTGACGGCATTATCGAGCTCGACGGCGCGAACCTTGGCCACTTCGTCGCCGTCATGGTGATCGGCGTCGGGCTTCGCCCCATCTAGCGCGTCGCCACACTCACCGTTCGTGCACGTCACGAGTACCGTGCGGACACCTTGGTCAGCGAGCACGCGGTACGTCCCACCGGTCGAGCTCGCTTCGTCGTCGGGGTGCGCGTGCACCGCAAGAAACGTCAGTCCCATTACATCCCTCCAAAGAGATCGGTCGCGTCACCACTCACGTCGTGACGACTCCACGCACG
>DATCBX010000221.1:0-4862 GCA_036511635.1 Acidimicrobiales bacterium
GCGCTGGACGACGTCGACAGTGGGCTCATCTATCGCACCACGAACGGTCGCAATTGGTCCGTCCTCCCACTTTTACCCGCGGGGAAATATCACGGCCTTTCTATTTGCCGTGCGGGAACCGCGACGGCGACCTTCGGCGCACGTCACGTGAAAGGTATTCGGGGGTACTACCCCGTCGTCTTCAAAAACCTGGGTGCTAGCGCGTGCTACCTCTACGGTGCGCCGATCGCCTATCCAGTTGTCGGCTCGACAGGCGTTGCCGTGGGTCCGCCGGCGTACAGAAACGTGTACGAACCAACGCGCGCAGTCATACTGAGGGCATTCGGTGGGACAGCAAGCCTCGGAATCTCAGTCGACCTTAACAAGGCGTCGGCTCTGCATCCAGTGCAGTTGCAATGTCATGCACGTCGCGTGACGGCAATCTCACTTCATTTCTCTTCGCCGTCAGACTTTACGGTCGCACTGCCACCGGGCGGGGGCGAAGTCTGCGCTGCGTCGCAATCAACAGGCGTCGGTTCCGTAGTCTCTGGCAGGGGAGCGCTTTCTTAAGAGTGATCGTCGACAGTAGGAGCTATTGAAATGAGTCGAATGACGCGCACGCAATTTGGGTGTTCTTCCTCATCAAGTGTAAGAAACTGGACGGACAAGCAATGAGCGATGGTAGGTCTTAGCCTTCGAATCGAGGGGAACTTACTTGAAAGGCACTACCACGATGTTGGAACAAACAGCCAAACGAGCATCAGTCTCGTACAAAGTGACGCGCAAGGGCATGAACGACGGAATCCCATTCTCTTTTGACTTTGCCGATGTAGTGCTCACAGAGGACGACGATCTCGAAATAGACGGCGACGAACCGCGACTGTTCCTCGATGGTCGCAATCACGGTTCAGAGCAGATCACTGTTCGCATCGGGTTGAGAAGCTGGATCATTCAGGCCGGCGATCCCTTTGTATTTTTCCCTGCGACGCAGGGCAGCGTTTGCGTCGCGATTGCCGCCTAGTGAAAACCGAGACACTGTGGTAACCATCGTTGTTCTCCTCGGCGTCTTTGGGACGGCGATTTGGGTTGATCAGGACGCACGCAAGTTGATGGCGGCGGGTGCGAGTAAATCACAGTTAGGTAACTCGCCCCTTACGTGGGGCATCGCAACGATTCTCGTGTGGATCATTGTCTTTCCCTGGTACCTACTGAAGCGTCGTGACATTCGTCGGGAACTTGGAATCGCCTCCGGGCCCACGACATTGGTTCACAAGGCAGTGGCCGCTCCTCCGTCTGGGCCGCTTCCGGATTTGGGCTGGTTTACCGATCCAACGAATGCACTTCAGGAGCGATATTGGAACGGTCAAGCCTGGACCGAACAGATACGCGTAGCGCCGCCAACAACTTAAGAAACTTGACAACGTGACAGAGCCGACTGACATTGACGAGATGCTTCGTGAAACGAAGGAGCGACTTGAACGGCTGGCCAAGATGGTTCCCGTGCGTCCGCTCACTCTTGAGGAACTCACGAAGAACCAAATCAGTATGTATCGGGTCATTCTTTCCCTGCACGCGAAATGCGAATTACTCAAGGCAATCGTTGACGAGTTGAAGACGCACGATCATGTTGGTAGCAGCACAATCGTGGATGACGATCAAGACACACCGGAAACGACCAACTGAATCTGCGTCTTCAGCACAGAATCAATTCTCGTCGTGCCCGGCCCGACGAATCTTGATTTTCTCCGAGAGCGATGTTGCCCAGACGCGCAGTTGGTCGAATCTCTCCTTGGTCAACTCGCTGTCAAAGTCCGTGAAAACATGGACGATTACATCGAACGGCAATCCTTTTCTCACGTCACTAATGACGTAGCTTTCAACGCCGTATCGATCCGCCACCTCAAAAGCGAATTTTTGCATGACGCCCGCCGGTCCTTCGTATTCAATCCTCATGATTTCCACCGTACCGACTCGACGTCACTTTGTCGTTTCCGTCGTTCCAGTCGGCATTGAGTCCGCAGGTCGTCTGGATGCGGTGCGAAACAGTCCAGTGCAAGGCTGCACAACTGGTGCGTCAGGCCCTCGACGCCAACAATCCGCGACCTAAGTTTCTGCTTGAAATGCAGTGAAGTCGTATCGCCAACTGACCGGTGACACACTGGTCCCATGGAACTCTCCGAAGCACTTGAGTTGGCAACGCCTCGTCACCAGTCGGTGCTCGTGACGCTGCGAGCGAACGGTCGGCCTCAATTGTCGAACGTCGGTCACGTTGTATCAGACGATGGACTAATCCGAATACTGATCCCTTCGGATGTGGCGAAATACAAGAACCTGTTGCGCGAGCCGTGGGCGGCGTTGCACGTCGCTCGTGAGGACTTCAATGCTTACGTGGTCATCGAAGCTGATGTGGAACTGTCCTCCATCGCGCATGAAGGCAATGACCAGACGGTCGACGAACTCGTTGCGGTATATCGCGTGATAGTCGGAGAGCAACCGGACTGGGATGAGTTTCGGAGAAGAATGGTGCGAGAGCACCGCGTTGTCGTGCGATTGCGGCCAACGCGCGCCTACGGGGTGCTTTAGCGAACTGCGCCGCCCTCTCAAGGCTTGAGTTTTTCTGCGTACCCGCATCAGACGCCAATCACGACTTGATAGTGCGAAATGCATGAAAAGATGGATCTATGAGCAGCTTCGAGCGGGGCGAGAGCCGATGGATCGATCGACTCGGAAACCTTCGAAACGTGATTCGTCAAGAACTCATTGCTCGTCAACTCTCCCCTGAGGTTCGTAACGGAATGACGGTCCTGGACGTCGGCTGCGGGCAGGGGACGCAGGCCCTACGACTGGCGTCTGCTGGTTGTCGAGTAATTGGAGTGGACCCATCGGAGGAGCTCCTGAAACTCTGCAGTGATCGTGCGACCTAAGGGGCAGTATTGGCGACCTTGATGAACTCTTAGTGGGCCGTCGTTTCGACTTGGTTTGCTGCCACGGACTCTTCATGTGTTTGGACGCGCGTCGAGCGCCTCTCAAAGCTCTGTTCCACCGACTTGAAATTGGCGGCCGACTCTCGATTACTTTTCGAAACGCGAACGCCCTTGCAATGCGACCGGGATTACGAGGTGAATGGGGCAAGGCGCTGGAAGCCTTTGACTCCGCTTCTTACGTCAACGATCTTGGATTGCCGGCTATGGCAGACCGACTCGAGGATTTCGAGGCGCATCTTCGAGCCATCGATCTCAAGATCATCAAGTGGTACGGCGTCAGGGTCCTCAACGACGCGATCTCAGCGGATACTCCGATCCCTAGCGACGCCGAATTAGCGCTGCTTCTGGACGCAGAGCAAAGGGCTAGCGAAACCGACGCATATCGAATGATGGGGTCTCAATTTCACGTAATAGCTGAGGCCGCCAACTAAAATCGAGCATCGTCGTCAGCCAATCCCGAGGCGATAACAGTTCCCCTGGCCGTGAACAGAGAATCCAGCTTTCACCACGATGCGGCTGGACGTCAGTGGTCGCGCCCACGTGGGTGCAATCGTCGCGCCAAGATCATAGCCACTACGAAGTCTGGGTGGGGAGCGATGCGGGCCAATCAACGGGAAACTGGTGTGCGACACGCTCATGGCGATCTTGGAGTTCCTTGCGTGCCCTGTGTGGAAGACGGTCAGCGAAGACGAGCCCATTCAAGTGGTCGGTCTCATGCTGGAAACAACGAGCTAATGTCCCGGTGCCAACTATTTCAATGTCATCGCCGTACTGGTCTTGTCCACGGCAAATCGCATAATCGGGACGCCTTGTCCCAACAAAGGCGCCAGGAAGCGAGAGACATCCTTCGTCCAACTCAATGAAACGTCGACTCCTACGCTCAGCAAAGGTGACGGTCGGGTTACAACTCACCATTCGTAAAAGTCCACGTCTGAGCAGATTGGACTCATCGGCATCGGCATCGGCAATTCTGTCGATGAGCACAAGAGTATTGGAAAATTGTCGCGTCGTTTAGGTCAATTTGACATTATGAGGCCAATTCTTCATCACAATGAGCGCACCTCAGTGCAGTCCACTTGAACGACCTCCTCGAGAAGCGCTTTCCAATCGACTTCGGGAAGTCGGAGCCGAACTGATGAAATTCGCACGGGTTCGTTGTGAACATTGATCGGACCGATGAGGGATACAACGACTTCTTCGACAAACACTCATCAGCCGTGATGCATTATGCACTACGCCGGTTGGATAACTTTGAAAGCTGCGAAGACGTCGTCGTGGATACCTTCTTCGTGGCCTGGAAAAAGTGGGACGAGAGGCCACCAGCTGACCGAGAGTTGCCATGGCTACTTGGCATCGCGTTTCGGGTTCTCTCAAATTCCCGAACGTCCCGCGACCGGCGCGCACGTCTTTCTAGTCTGCTCTCGATGCAGAGGGACGCGGATGTAAACGATTGCCCAATTTCTATTGACTCTGACGTCGACTGGGCCATGGGACTCTTGTCTACGAATGATCGCGAAGTACTTCGGTTGGCGTATTGGGAACATATGTCATACCGCGACATCGCACAAGCTTTTGGAATTAACGAGAACGCTGCCGGAATAAGAATCTCAAGGGCGAAGACGAAACTGCGCGGCCACTTATTACAAGCAGGTGAACGACCGCGGAGCTGAGAACTTCATCTTGACGGCAATCGGACCGACAGAGATTTGAAACGCGAAGTGCGAATATGAAGAAAGAATTTATTGCCGGAGGCCCATCACATGCGAGGTGTCATCTCAACACGTTGCAACTAAAAGCAAGAGCGCTTCTGAAAAGTATCTCTGTAACAAGCCCCACATCTACACGGAAACAATTGTTTAACAATTCCAATGTTCATAGCAGCCCGTGAGGGTTCGGCAG
>DATCBX010000222.1:0-8241 GCA_036511635.1 Acidimicrobiales bacterium
CCCTCATGAAGCCCCACGCACCTGAATCAAAGCGCATTGGCAGTTTTGACGCTTCGCATCTCGGCGGCCCTAAGGAACTTCGTCGCCTCGACCCATTCGCGTTGTACGCACTCATGGCCGCCGATGAAGCGTGGCGCCAGAGTGCTTTAATCGGGCCTCTTGAGGACGCGGGCAGTATCGTCACCACTGGAATCGGCGGACTACAGACGGTGCTCGAACAAGACGTCATCCTCACGCAAAAGGGACCCGACCGCGTTTCCCCATTCCTCGTGCCCATGATGATGCCCAACGCCGCCACGGCCGCGGTTTCAATGCGTTTTGGTCTTGGCGGACCGTGTGAGACCGTCACGACCGCGTGTGCCGCGGGCACCCACGCAATTGGTAATGCCGCTCGCCTTATCGCCTCAGGTCGATGCACCGTCGCCGTCGCCGGTGGTGCCGAGGCGGTCATTGTGGAGATAGCCGAGGCCGGCTTTCGCAACATGACCGCACTCTCCAACAAGGATCTCTCGCGACCTTTTGACACCAATCGCGACGGCTTCGTCATGGGTGAAGGCGCTGGTATTTTGATTCTCGAAGAGTGGGATCACGCGCTCGAACGAGGCGCCACCATCTTGGCCGAAGTCATCGGCGCGGCCTCTACCGCTGATGCTCACCACATCACTGCTCCCGATCCCAGCGGACGAGGCGCGATTCGCTGCATGGAGTTAGCTCTCGCTGACGGGGACATCACGACGAGTGACGTCTCGCACATCAACGCCCACGGCACCTCAACTCCACTCAATGATCTGGCTGAATCTGTTGCGATGCGCCACGTCTTTGGTGACGCTGTGCCACCCATTACTTCCATCAAGGGTCACCTCGGCCACTCACTCGCCGCCGCGGGCGCACTCGAAGGCGTCGCCTCCGTATTGACGTTGCAAAATCAACTCATCCCACCAACGGCAGGCACCGTCGACATTGATCCTGAGGTAGGCCTCGACGTCGTTATTGGCGCGCCTCGCGCGGCCAACGTGGACGTGATTCTCTCTAACTCCTTTGGCTTTGGCGGCCACAACGGCAGCGTTGTCTTCCGCCGGGTTCAGCTCTAGCTACAGCGTCCACTCGTCGAAGTGTCGTTCGACGTAAGCGTTGTCGTACGCCCAACGCGCGTTGGCAATGAACTCACCGAGCATTACTGGATCCTTAACGCCGGGCGCACTTTCCACGCCGCCGCGAACGTCGACGCCAAAGACCGGAAAATTCTGGACAACGTCCACTACGCTCGACGCGGTTAAACCGCCTGAAGCAATGAGCGGCACGCGCGGACCCGATTCCATAAGGAGTTCGAGCGCATCTACAAGCGCGTCGTGCTCGTCAGCCTCGGGCAAGACCAAATAGTCCACCCCTATAGGTAGGCCCAGTCGTTCGCTGCCATCAGGGACCATTCGAAGCACCGTGTTTACACGCTCGCACACGTAGCTGAGCTCTTCAGACGTGATGGGACCATCAATCTGCACCGCGCTGAGGCCGATCGTATTCGCTATCTCAACAATTCTCTGAGGAAGTTCGTTTCGAAAGACGCCCACTGACGCCGCGCTCTGAGGAAGTCGTCGAACGATGTCGTGCGCCGCCGCGACTGAGATTTGGCGTGGCGTTAGCGCGAAGTCGAAACCCACGGCGCTCGCGCCAAGACCAATTGAAAAAAGCGCGTCGTCCTCAGTCGTGATGCCCGAAATCTTTATAAAGAGACCTTCAGTCGTCAGTCGCATGGACCATCCCCATGGTGAGTACGTTACTCAGGACCTTGAATTCGGTTCAGTCAATCTCTTCAATCGTCACATCAGCGTCATCATCGCTCGCCGGCGCACTTAATAGTGTGCGGTGCGCAATACCCAGGCCAACGAAGCGGCCATCTCTACTGCTCGCGCTCGTCACGCCCTGCGGGCCGTCGGGGCCCTTTGATCTCAATACTTCGTCACCACGCTCGAACGTCGGTGCGCTCACGCGGACAAATCTCCATGGCACACTCGAGCCACGAGCGTCCAAGCGACCAACAAGTTCTTGACCAGTGAAACAACCCTTTTGAAAGGAGATGGTGGCGTTGACGAAGGTGCGACCGAAACTGTGAGGAGTCAGGGATTTGGTGAACTCGATTTCGCCGGGCCACCCTTGCTCTATCTGTTCGTCCAACGTGGCAAAGGGCCCATCATTCGAGTCGACAACTTCGAGCGTGCACTTCGCGCGAAGAAGAAAGCGCGCGAGCCTCTTCTTTGCGTCTTCACCGAGCGAGCGAGGTACGAACAGATCAAAACCGCCATCGACTGATGTAATGAAACATGACGTAACGACGACACTGTCGGGAGCGAGAAGTAGCGACCACGCGCCTCCGCTGGCGAGGTTCTGCAGCTCCTGGCTGAGCTGTCCTTGAAGATATGTCTCAGAATCCTCACCCCGTGCCTGGATGATGGACCACTCCAGTGCGCCATCTGTCTTGTCGTCAATGTTTTCGTTCATCGACTATTACAGTATGCGCCAGCACTTCGAAATTCGTCGCTGCGCCAAGGGTGACCACAAATGAGCATGCAAACCGAACTCAACACGATCACCTCCACGATGACCGAACTCTCCGTCCGCATCACCACACTCGTTGAAACCGAAGGTGACGCGATGCCGCCCGACGTCTACTCAGAACTCGTTGCGGCCGAACGCACGGTCGGTGCGTTGCTTCGCCGACTGAGTCGAGTTGCCGGTCGGATTCTTTAACACACAACGGTAGAGTTCGACTATGGCTTCTACGTGGTGGTGCGCGCTCTCGCTCACACCCCAACAACGACTCGACGTGTTGAGCCTCCTTGACCGAACGGAGTCGCGACTTGGTCGCGAAGCCATTGATGAAGGTCGGCGGCGAACCGTCGTGCATGGCTGGCGTGCACAGCACTGGCTGTATTACGACGGACCCGAGTTAACGAAGTACGCAATGTCCAACGGTGATGAACACGCCATAGTCGAGATGTGCGGCGGTGACTTCGAAGAGGATCTTCTGGCGCACTTGTTAGGCGCCCACGCGGTCATCGACTGGTGGACACGCGGACCGCAGACCTGCGCGTACGTTAACGGGACGGTCACGCGCATGTTGCAGCTGATGCGCGTGAAGTTGCCGGTCGACGTTGTGGAGGTTCCTACTGGTGCGATTCTTCGTAACTTTGAAGTCCACCATGACGAAGATGCGTGGCTCGAACAGAACAACGCCGCGTTCGCGAACCATCCCGAGCAGGGTGCGTGGCGACTATGCGACCTTGATGAACGAACCCAAGAGCCCTGGTTCGACCCTTCGGGATTCTTGCTCTTAGAGATCGACGGACGCGTCGCCGCGTCGTGCTGGACAAAGGTTCACGAACTGCACCCCGATCGCTTCGGAGAGATCTACGTGATCTCAGTCCACCCCGACTTCCAACATCATCATTTGGGTCGGGTCATGGTCACTCAGGGACTCAACGTGTTGTATCGAAAAGGAGTGGGTCACGCTGTGCTCTTCGTCGACGAATCAAACGAACCAGCGAAGAAGCTCTACTCGTCGTTAGGTTTTCTCCTCGAACGAGAAGACCGCCTCGTTCGATTCACTCGCTTTTAGTTTGCGCCCACCAAGCGACCTACGCCGAACGTGACCGCGGCGGCGAGACCACAGATGAGCAGTTGACGTAGGGCCGGGCGCACGACACCTCGATGGGTGTAGCGACCAACAGCTCCCCCCACGCCAGCAATCGCCGCCGTGGCAAGGCCAATTGACCACCAGAGTGGGTTGCCGCTCGAAGTGACCAGCCACGGGACGAGTGGAACGAACGCGCCGACAGAGAAGAAAGCGAACGACGACGACGCAGCAATCCACGGGGACCCGATCGCTGAAGGATCGACGCCGAGCTCTTCACGAGTATGGGTGCGTAGCGCCATCTCAGGGTCGCGCATTAAATCAACGCTCAGCCGCTCGGCGAGATCGGCTTCGATGCCCTGGGCGATGAAAATGTTGCGAAGTTCGATCTGTTCTTCAACCGGCTGCGTGGCGAGCGCGTGACGCTCGACATTGATTTCATATTCGAAGAGTTCCTTTTGGGCCCGCATCGATACGTACTCACCTGCAGCCATAGAGAAAGCCCCAGCGACAAGTCCTGCGAGTCCCGCGAGACGCACCACGTTGTGTCCCGGACTCGCGCCGGCGAAGCCCAAAATGAGCGACACGTTCGTGACCAGTCCGTCGGAAAGACCAAAGAGCGCGGCCCGAAAGCCACCATCACTTATCTGACGATGATGCGGTTCCGCGGGCAAACTAGTCACGCAGCGAGTCTACGGCTCGTCTCGTGACGAATGGTTGACGACAGCGCGAAAGATAGAGTTGCCAAGGAGGTACATCATGACTATTCACGTCAAAAACACTGAAGAGCTAACGGCTCTTGTTGGTACACATCTTGGTTACTCTGACTTCCGAACGGTGACCCAAGAGGAAGTCAACCTGTTCGCCGACGCGACCGGCGATCACCAGTGGATACACGTCGATCCAGTTCGCGCCGCCGAGGGGCCCTTTGGCGGTACTATCGCGCACGGCTACATGACTCTGTCGCTATTGCCAGTGCTACTCAGTGGTCTCATGAAGGTTGACGGCGTAACGATGGGAGTTAACTACGGCACCAACAAGGTCCGCTTCCCCGCTCCGGTACCGGTTGGTTCGCAAATTCGCGCTGGCGCAACCCTCGCCTCCGTCGAAGAGGTTTCCGGCGGTGTCCAAGTTGTTCTCGACGTCGTCGTGGAAGTCAAGGACGCAGCGAAGCCCTCGTGCGTCGCCCAAATCGTCTCTCGCTACTACAAGTAACGCCTTGCCCGGTACTTCCCTTCCCCAGGGTGACGCGAAAACAGAGCACGTTCGCTCGATGTTTGACGCCATTGCTCCGCGCTACGAACTAGTAAACAAACTCATGACGTTCGGACTTGACGCGAGGTGGCGACGTCGCGCAGTGAGCGACCTGCGCCTCGCTCCAAACAGTGTGATATTGGACGTAGCTGCAGGGACCGGCGACTTCACTCGTGAACTTCACCGACAGAATCAGCGCGCCGTCGCGACCGATCTCAGTTACAACATGCTCAACGCCGGAAAGTCGATGTTCGAGCGAGTGCAGGCTGACGCCTCGAAACTACCTTTTCGTAGCGCCAGTTTTGACGGCGTGACCTGTGGCTACGCCCTTCGCAATTTCACCGACCTTGCCAAGACATTTGAGGAAATGGCGCGCGTACTTCGTCCTGGAGGTCGGCTCTCGCTACTTGAAGTCGCTGAACCCGAGTCGGGACTCCTTCGCGTGGGCTTTCGGTTCTGGTTTCGCAAAGTCGTTCCCTTCATTGGGTCGCTCGTCTCGGACCGCGCCGCCTATCACTACCTCCCGGCTTCGACGGCGTACCTGCCAACCTCGAGCGACATTTCTGCCATGTTGAACCGCGCGGGATTTAGTTCGGTGAATCATCGTCGCGTCATGGGCGGACTCAGCCAACAGTTCCTCGCGACGAGGACATCGTGAAATTCATTCGCTCCGCGATTGCGCCAATTCGCTTGGACACACTGCGAGCGCTCGGCGCGCGCGACGGTTGGCTCGTCGAAACACCCGACGTACTTCGCGTAGGTTTCGGTGCGGTCGCCGAGCGCGTGCACCTCAGTAGTGGCCTCAAGGCACCCACTGACGCGAAGGCGGTGCTCGGTCTTCTCGAATTAGTGGGCGACGACGGCCCCTCCGGTACCGGGATTGTCGCCTTCGCGTCGCTCCCCTTTGATCGCAACGCCCCCGGTGAGCTCCACGTTCCCGAGTTTTGCATCACGCAAACGAAGGCCGGTGAGGCCTGGTTGACAGCCCTAGAAGGCTCGCCGAGATGGCACGAGCTTCTCAACGCCGTTGAAGATCCAACGCAAGAGACGCAGAGTTTACGCTCGCTAACGTACCAACCAACACCCGAAGAGTACGCGCACAACGTGGCCCACGCGGTGGAAATTCTTCGTCGTAAGGAGATAGTCAAAGTCGTACTCGCGCGCGCAGTCCTTGGATCCGTGCCCGAAGTCATTGACGCCGCCGCGATTCTCCAGAGACTCAGGCTCCGCGAACCAATATGCACCCTCTACAGCTTTCCTACGCCCGACGGACGACGCTACGTCGGAGCGAGCCCCGAGTTGCTGGTGCGCCGACATGGCGACGAAATTCAGTGTCATCCGCTCGCGGGCACGATCACCTTGCCCCCGAACGTTGCACCCGACGACTATGAAACGTGGCTGCTCGGCAGTACGAAGAATTTGCACGAACACGGCGTGGTGGTTGACGAGATCATCAAGAACCTCGCGAACGTCTACGACGACATTGACGCGGACGCCGAGCCCACCATCGTGGCGCTACGAACTGTGGCCCACCTGGGCACGTGGATCACGGCCAAGAGTCATGACGCCGACAGCGCTCCCGACGCCCTCGAAGTCCTTCGAATGCTCCACCCAACGGCCGCCGTGGGCGGCATACCTCGTGAGAGTGCCTACGAACTCATCTGTCGACTTGAACAGCACGATCGAGGTCACTACGCCGGACCCCTTGGCTGGATTGACGAAAAGGGCGACGGCGAGTGGTGGATTGGAATTCGCGGCGTTCTTCTTCAGGGTCGCGAGTTTGAAGCGTGGGCCGGAGCGGGCATTGTCAGCGAGTCCGATCCGAATGCCGAACGTGAAGAGACGAAAGACAAGCTCGCCGCGGTCCTCACCTCGTTACTCGTCGATCGCGTTTAACCCCGCGAACGCCGCAGTAGTCGCAGTCGAGTCAACTGTCGTTCGATCGCCCATTTCGTAACTTTCGCCAACGCTTCGATGATGATGGCGCTCGACATTTTTGATTCGCCCCGTAGGCGATCTTTAAAGGAGATCGGCACTTCAATAATGGAGGCACCGTTCCTTCGCGCACGGTACGTCATCTCGATCTGAAAGCCGTATCCATCGGCAGTAACGCTCTGATACTCGATCTTCTCCAAGGATGACTTAGAGTACACGCGGTATCCCGAAGTAGAGTCAGCCACTTTCAGCCCCAACACCATCGACGCGTACTGATTACCTCCGCGCGATAGCAGACGACGCGAAAGGGCCCAGGCGGGAATGTGCCCGCCCTTGATGTAACGCGAGCCAATGACGACCTCGTTGTCTTTCGCGACCGCGAGAAGTGCCGGAAGAGCTTTGGGGTCGTGCGAGAAGTCGCAGTCGATCTCGACCATATGGTCGAAACCCTTTTCGAGACCCCACGCAAAACCCGCACGGTAGGCGCCACCAAGTCCGCTCTTTGAGGCGCGTTCGTAGACGTCGATCTGCTGCAGCTCCGCCGCGACCGCGCGCGCGCGCTGCGCCGTACCGTCAGGGCTGCCGTCGTCAACAACGAGCACGTGGCACTCGGGCACAACTTCACGAAGTGTTCGCAGCATCAGTTCAACGTTGAAAATCTCGTTGTAAGTGGGCAAAACCACGAGCGTGCGCATTAGGGAATTCTACGAGTTCACCTAGACTTGGCCAGTCGTGTTCCACCGAATTGGTCCTGGGACGTGACACGCTAGAGAAGGCCCTATGCCCGACGCAACCCCAAAGAAGCGCCTCGCACTCCCCCGCGAGATTCGCCTTATTCTCAGCTTTGGCTCCTTGATCTTCGTTTTTGAATATCTGGTCCTACCCCAGTTCGGCTCCGCGCGACATTCTTTGCCCCTTCTCGCCACCGTCAACCCGATTCTCGTTGCCGTGGCCGTCTTGCTCGAAGTCAGCGCGATTCTCGCCTACGTAGAACTAACGCGCACGGTGCTCTTTCCCTACGCACCTAGTCGCTACAACACGCTGCGGGTCAATATGGCGGGTCTCGCCATCAGCCACGTGGTTCCCGGCGGCACCGCCCCCGCTGGCGCGCTCTCGTATCGAATCTTCAACGAGCTCGGAGTTCCACGTGATACGAACGCATTTGGTCTCGCCGCGCAGGGTTCTGGTTCAGCTGTCGTACTCAACATCATCTTCTGGATTGTCTTGGTCATCTCAATCCCCCTCGACGGATTCAACCCCGCCTACGGCTTCGCTGCCCTGGCGGGCGTGTTCTTGCTGATGGCCTTCTTTGGCACGATTCTCTTAATCACTCGTGGTCAGCGTCGAGCAGACATGTGGCTTCGAGCGATTGCCCGTCACATTCCCTCGGTAAATCCTGACGTCATCACCACACTTTTGAAAAA
>DATCBX010000223.1:0-2955 GCA_036511635.1 Acidimicrobiales bacterium
CGAAGAGTGCGTTCGAACTGGCAACGTACTGAGCACACGTTTTGCTCTCGCGTACGACGCCCGACTGGGTGTAGCTCCTCGTCGTGCCACGGATCGTGACGCTCGCGCGGAGGTCCAAGCACGCGAGCAGGACATCGGAGAAATGAAGGTCATCGCCTCCGGCGGTCAACGTGACCCAACGCGTTGCCGATGACAACGCACTTGGTTGGGCTGGTTCGCCGTTTTGTCCTTTCAAGATGTCCTTTGTCGTGGCGCCGGAGCACGCGACGAACCCACCAGACCCGTACGTCTCAAATTGACCAAGATCGACGTTGAGGCTCGTCGCCACCAGAACGGGATAGGCCGTCGCGCTTCGATGACATCCATCACTGTTCGACGGGGCAAGGTACGTCGTTGCGTTGGATTGTAGGCCTTCGCCCGACGCGTAGGAATCGCCCATCGCCACGTACGCGGACGACGCCGTGACGTTGACCTTCAGACGCGCGGCCGAGGCGGTGCCGAGACTCATGGAAACCGTCGCTAAGAGGCCGCACGCAGCAATCAATCTGAGAGTTCTCAAGAATGAGCCAGTTGTTTCGTGCATTACTTATCGCACTCCTTAGTGACAACTTCACGTCTACCACGCGACACGCGGCGAACAAACAGCAGCGTCTTAGATTTGGCACCGAGTTGTTGAACTCGACGTGGCAGTTGCTGCGACAGGCGAGTGCGTAAGTCGCTGTTTCCAACGCCTCACGTCGCACTACTGGCGGCGATTGGCCTACGCACTGGGGCAGAGACTTGTGACCGTCATTGCGCGGTGGCGTCCTATCTCGTTAGACGCGACAGAATGATCGGTTTGGCAACGGAAATGGCGTAGTTTCATTCGTTGGGTCCCAAACGAATCTGATCGTTCGGGCGATGGGGAGGTCTGAGGCACGTCAACGCAGGGGACACCGCGTGGATGCTCGTAGCAACTGCGCTCGTCCCTTTTCATGATGCCCGGCTTGGCTCTCTTCTACGGTGGGCTCGTCGGCAAGAAGAACGTGCTCTCAGCAATGGCGCAGTCCTTCGTCGCCAGCGGCGTCGTCTCAATTCTGTGGATCGTGGTGGGCTATTCCATTGCCTTCGGCCCGGACGATGCTGGTGTCATCGGAGGGTTCAAGTTCTTCATGCTGCGGGGAATTGGGACAACGCCTTCGGTCTTCGCCCCGACGATTCCACCGCTCTTGTTCATGGCGTTTCAGATGATGTTCGCCGTCATCACGCCAGCCCTCATCGCGGGCGCGTTCGTCGGGCGGATGCACTTTCGGGGCTATCGGACTCTGGTCGCTCCTCGTGTACTGCCCTTCCGCCCACTTGGTGTGGAGAGGCGGGTTTCTCGGCGCGGGAGGACTGCACGCCGTTAACTTCGCTGGTGCGTTCGTCGTTCATGAGTTGGCGGGCGCGTCAGCTCTGGCGACCGTGCTATACCTCGGACGCCGTCGTCAATTGGAGCGACCGCACAACGTGCCACTCGTATTGCTCGGGGCGGAAATCTTGTGGTTCGGTTGGTTCGGTTTCAATGCCGGGAGCGCCGGTAGCGCGGGCACTGTCGCCGTCGCGGCGCTCGTCAATACACAAATCGGTGCTTGTGCCGGGATGATCGCCTGGATGATGATCGAGTGGACGCACCGCCGTAAGCCTTCAGGCGTCGGCCTCGCCTCGGGTGTCGTCGACGGTCTCGCCGCCATCACGCTGGCTTTCGGTTACTTCCGACCTGGACATCGCTCGTGGTAGGCGGTGGTGCTGGACTGCTCTGTTATCTGGCGGTGCGCCTCAAGGACCGAAGGCACTTCGACGACGCACTCGACGTGGTCGGCGTTCACATGGAGGGCGGATTCACCGGTGTCGTCCTCACCGGGGTCTTCGCCTCGCTCGCCGTGAACGCCCTTGGTGTCGCTGGGGGGATGCTGCAGTTCGGACGGCAGTCGGTGCTGGCACTTGCTGGCCTCGTCTTCCCCTTCGTCATGACCTGGGCCATTCTCTGGATCACTGACAAGACGGTAGGTCTCCGGGTGAGTATCGACGATCAAGACGCGGGGCTCGACGCGAGCGACCACGCTGAGGTCGCGTGTGAGTAGCCTGAAGGATTCATTGGGCGATTCGGCTGGCAGTACTGTTCTCAACTACAGCGCTTTAACCTTCCGGTCGCGATTCAACTAACAGATGGAAGATTCAAGAAGGAGGGTCGTTATGACAGCCGTCGTCGACGTCCTCACCAACGGGTACGTAGGTGATCGCGTAGCCGGGACCGTGGTCTTGGTGCGAGAGAATGATGTGGTCATCGTCGTTGACCCGGGGATGGTCTCAAGTCGCGAGGACATACTTGGACCCCTGCACAGCCGTGGTGTCCACGAAGACGACGTGACGGACGTGATTTTCAGTCATCACCATCCCGATCACACGCTCAACGCGGCACTATTCATGAGTGCTCGTTTTCACGACGTGTGGGCCATTTATCAAAACGACGTTTGGGATGACCGCACCGACGTCATTGAGGGCGCGCCGTCGGTGTCGTTACTGGATACCCCAGGTCACAGTGCTCAAGACATTTCCACATTGATTCAAACCGACGAAGGGTTAGTTGTTTGTACCCACCTGTGGTGGTCGAGCGAGGGACCCGCGATCGATCCACGAGCAACGGATCAGGCGCAACTCGAGCAATCTCGCGCGATGATTCTTGGCCTTCGTCCGTCTTTGCTCATTCCTGGCCACGGTCCCGCGTTTACGCCAGATGACTTGGCCAAGTAGCACTACCCGTCGATCGCTCGGACGCGCCCGCGAAACCATCCTCAGGAAGGGTTTCGAGATCGAGATGTATGAGAGTTGGGCACACTGTCTACAAAGTGAGTAACGTCTAACACTTTGCCAAAGAGTGTCCCCACGAGAGACGATCGTGGACATCTCACTCTCGAATGATTTCGAAGGCCCGAA
>DATCBX010000224.1:0-3101 GCA_036511635.1 Acidimicrobiales bacterium
ACAACCCTTTGAGATTCCTGGCGTTCGATCCTTTGATCTTCTCGAAGCCGCGGGAGCAAACCCTTCGACCTTGCGAGAGCGAATGCTCGAAGAAGCTCAACGCATCGAACTTCGACCTGAACTTCTCGATCGGTTCGTCAATGTCGATCTCTCTGGCGGTGAACGTAAGCGCGCTGAAATGGTTCAGCTTGGTGTATTGCGTCCGAAGTTCGCGGTCCTTGACGAGATCGACTCGGGCCTCGACGTTGACGCGTTGGACGCGGTGGCGAAACGACTCGTGGCGGCGACCACGGAATGGAACTGTGGCGTCCTCGCCATTACCCACTTTCGTCGTCTACTTCTTGAACTTACTCCAATGATGATCCACGTCGTGAACGATGGGCGCGTCGTTGCGACCGGTGGTCCAGAACTCGCCGTCACCCTAGAACGTGACGGTTACGAAGTGTTTCGTGGCGCGTAATCGTGATTCTAAGAACGCGAACTAACCCGGTAACATTGTCCAATGCCTAGGGGACGTGACGAGACTCCTGACGAGCCAACGTCAGGTCGCAGGTCGCCATCGAAGAAAGATCTCGCTAATCAGCACCGTTTGATGGCGCTTGGTGACGCGGTCGATCAGCGAAGTGGCGCGAAACGTAAACCACGTCAGGTGGGCGCCAGAAAAGTTCGTCGGAACTTTCTCATCGGGGGCATTGCCGTCGTGGTTCTAATCGTTGGCGTCATTGGTGGAGGGTACGTCTACGCGAACTGGCGATTTGGTCAAATTTCCAGGATCACTGTTACGAACGAACCCAAACCAATATCGGGTAAGCCCTTTAACATTTTGATGATCGGATCCGATTCAAGGGCGGGTCTGTCGGGACTGGCAGCCTCACAGACAGGCGCGACCGTGAACGCGGTCACGGGGCAGCGAAGTGATGTCATCAAAGTGGTTCACGTCGACCCCAACGCCGGAACCATCTCGATGATCTCAATTCCACGTGACACCGTGGTGACGTTGCTCGCCAATCAGTCCCTGTATGGCCAGTTCAACCGCATAAATGTCAACTTTGGCAATGGACCGTCGCTTCTCGCTCAGACCATTACCGCGAACTTTGGCATCGTTATCAATCAAACGATAGTTGTGAGCATGGCGGGACTGATTAACGCCGCCGACGCTCTCGGCGGCGTGTACCTCAATTTCCCCTATCCCTCGTGGGATCCTGATTCAGGACTTCGAGTACTTCACCCGGGATGTCAGATTATTCAAGGATTTCAAGCGCTCGCGCTTTCGCGCAGTCGCCACTTCTATTACAACACCAGCGGCGCCACGGTATTTCCTCACGGCTCGGACAGCTATGACGAGTTACTCAACCTTGGCTGGCAGTACGACGGTACGAGCGACTTTGGTCGTATCGACCGGCAGAATGCTTTTCTTCGAGCGATGGTCGACGGAGCCAAGAGACTCTACAATCCCTTGAAACTCAACTCGTTTCTCGCGGCTTTGCCCCAAGGCATCACGTTGGACAGCAATTTCACTTTGGGTGAGTTGGTTGGTTTAGCCGTGCGCTTTCACTCCATTAACGCCAGCGCGATCCAGACTTGGACCATGCCAAACTTCGCTGCCACCAACACCAACTTGGGCGACGTTCTCTATGTTCAAGAGCCAGAAGCCCAGCAACTCCTGGTGAATATTTTTGGCAGCACGCTCATCGCGCCTACGAACCCACCGCCGAATGCGTCCTTGCAGACGCCGCCTCCACCCGCGGTGACAACGACGACGGTGGCGAAAGCGACGACGACAACAACGGGCAAAAAGAGTACGTCGACAACAGCTCCTACAACGACAACGACGAATCCAACGCTGTCCCAGCCGTCATTCGACCCGGTACCCTGCACGCCTAAGTAGGCGAAGCAATTTCGTCTAAACCCTGGCGCAGGGTGTTCCACGCCAGCACCGCGCACTTTATGCGAACGGGAAACTTCACAACGCCTTGGAGTGCGGCGAGTTCGCCCAATTTTCGAAGGTCGACTTCGTCGTCTCGATCGGCGTCTTTGGACAACGTTGACTCGTGCGCGGTCATCAGTTGCTTGAACGTGTCAATGGTGGCTTGAACTTGCTCGAGAGACTTACCTTTTACGGCCCCACTCATGAGCGACGACGACGACTGTGAAATCGAGCAGCCGTGTCCCGTCATTTTGATGTCCTTGAGAACACCGTCCTGCACGTCGAGATAGACGGTCACTTCGTCACCGCACAGCGGGTTGAAGCCTTCGACTTTGTGCGCCGGGGGAGTAGGCAACTCGCCACGGTTACGTGGTGAACGGTAGTGATCGAGAATGATTTCGCGGTAGAGATCTTCAAGGTTTGACATCATCTAGCCAAACATTTTAAGGGCTGATTCAAGCGCCTCGATAAGTACGTCGGTATCTTTGGTCATTGAGTACGGTCCAAAAGAAGCTCTTGCGGTCGCCGACAGATTAAAGCGCTTCATCAGAGGTTTCGCGCAGTGGTGCCCTGGTCGCACGCAGACGCCGAACTGGTCGAGCACCTGGGCCACGTCGTGGGGGTGTACGCCTTGGACATCGAGACTGATGACGCCGCCACGGTCCACGGTGTTGCTCGGACCAATCACGCGCACTCGTCCATCAAACGTTGACTCCAAACGCGTCAACGCGTCGGCGGTGAGTTCGTGGTCGTGGGCGGCGACGTTGTCCATGCCGAGGCCCTCGAGGTAACGTACCGCCGCGAACAACCCAACCGATTCGGCAATCGGTGGTGTTCCGGCTTCGAAGCGTGCGACACCTTTGGCGGGAGTGAATCCGTCGACGCGCACGTCGGCGATCATGCCGCCACCGCCGAGAAATGGTGGCATGGTGTCGAGGACACTTTGGCGCGTCCACAACACGCCAATGCCCGTTGGGCCGAGCATTTTGTGTCCAGAAAAGGCCATGAAGTCGATGTCGAGATCAGTGACGTCGGTTGATCCGTGCACGATGGACTGAGCCGCGTCGACAGCGATGAGTGCGCCCACGGCGTGCGCGGCCTCTGCCAAAGCCTTGACTGGATTCTTCGTTCCGAGCACGTTGGACATCGCCGTAACCGAGACGAGCTTGACGCC